>NZ_RZRA01000095.1:0-9054 GCF_003998945.1 Mesorhizobium sp. M7A.F.Ca.CA.003.01.2.1
CTGCATGCGTCCTTGGTCGGCCATTGCCCGCTACGGAATATCAACTGCGGCGATCTATCGGAACGCGACCGGCGCCCCGCCATCCGCAACAATTCGCAAGGACCAGAAGGATCCCGAAGAAAGCGACGCTCCGAGAGCGGTAAGGCCTTGGCGAATACCAAGGCGAATGACCAGACATCGCTTTATGAACTTGGCAATACACCCAGAACGCACGGGCACGGCAATGCCAAATTATCTTGCCGAAATGTATGCAAACGACGTAAATCTGGCCATTCTGAGCGCAGTGGTGACGCTTGCATCGGTGGGCGTCTATCTTGTGCTCCGGCGTATCCTTGCCGCAGTGCGACGGCGCCGCCTTGCAGCGTTTGACGAAGGCAGATCCGGTTTCGCCGACGAGGCTTCTTGGGAATGGGAAAGCCCGGACGGACTTGTCGTCGGGCCTGCTTCTTCCAAGGCTGCCAACCCCTTGCATGCGGTCGGCCTGGATGTTCGGGCTCAAAATACCAACTACTCTCGGTTCGGAGTGCGAATCGAACATTTCGCCGCGACATCCGAACCCAGCGGGTGCTCGTCAGTGGTCGAGACCGGTGCTCCTGCACCGAACAGAGTGCAGTCTGGCCGGCTTGCAGCATCCATCAGCGCGATCGCGGAACGTGGGAAGCGGATTTGCGGGTCGGCATGGAACCAATTGCGCCATAAGGCTTCACCGCCAAAAATTGCTCCGTTGGCCTATGCTGCGGATCGCGGTTTGAATTTCACAGCTCAGTTGAGAGATCCCGACCCGGCCATGGCGCCTGCCTCAAACCCTGTCGTTCGCAGGCCGATCGTTCTTGTATCGCGCTTGGGTCTCGCCGCCATTTGTCTGGCCGCGCCGATTGGCTATGCGATGACGAGACAAATCTGGGTCGAAAGCGCTTCCGCCATCTCGCAAACCCAAGACCAGGCCCATCGAGACCTTTCGCGCCCGCTGGGATTTCAGGCGAGTGCCGAATTGCTTGGCCCGGATCTCACGGCTAACCAGGCGCAAACCGGGACGGATCGTGCTCAGGCTGCCGCTGCGAGACAATTGGCCGACCAGGAGCACCGGGCGGCGGAAGGCGAGCGTGCCAGGAGCGCCGCTCTGCAGGGAGCGCTCCTCGAGGCGAGCAAGCAGATCCACACGCTGAGGGCAAGCATGGCAGCTGCCGATGACGCGCGCGAGGAGCGGTTGCGCAATGAACTCGCGGCAGCCCGCACCCTTGACGCGTTGCGGCGCATTGCGGGAGAGGCCGGCACGATGCTGAGCGAGGGCGCCAGCTATGTCCTTAAGGAGATGCCCGCTGCTCATCTCGAGCAGGAGCAAGCCCAAAGGCAGGCGCGCGATTTATCGCAAGCGCGCGTCCAAATTGAACAGCTTGAGACCGAGGCCGCCAAGGATCGCGCCACGGCCAAGGCTTCACTGGTGCAGGCGAGCGGCATACTCGACGACGAGCGCCGGAAGACGGAGCTGCTTCGTGGCGATCTCGCCGAAGCGAAACTGGCCAATGCCGCACTCATGAAGCGTACGGCTGCGGCTGAGCAGGAACAGACCGACGCGGTCACAGCGAGACAACAAGTGGAGCGGACCGCAGCTGACACGGAGCGAACGCTCGCACGAGAACGCGCTGCAGCAGCAGCGGCCGTTGAGGAGCTGAAAGAAGCTCGCATCGAGCGCCAGGCGGCTGAACTGGAGCGAGCCAAGGCAGTCTCAGCGAAAGAGCGTGCCGAGCAGGCCGCAACCGAGACGGCACAGGCCCTGGCACGGGAACGTACTACAGCCGTCATGAATCGTAAGGATCTCGACAGAGCACGCATCGAGCGCGAAGCCGCCGCCCAAGCTCTTTTGGTGCGTGTCGCTAAGCTTCAGGAGGCTCTGGACGAGCAACGCAAGGCCACTGTTTCTCTTGCCCGCGACTTGGCTGCGGCGCGCGGGGACAACGACAGGCTCAGGACTGAGCGCCGCAGCGCGCAGATCGAACCGCCCCTGAAGCCGCGTTCTGGCCGCGCGGCAGCCAGCCAGGTGAAGGCCGTCAGCAAGAAGATTGGCAAGGTTCGCAGCCCTTCGCGGATGACCCGGGTGCGTTCGATCACACTTCCTTATTCGCTCTTGCCAAGACACGTGACACCGCAGTGATTTCCGACTGCGCGGTCGCTTCCGTGGAAGGCCATTTTTGATGCCCCGCACCCCTTCGTAATGCACCCGAGGCCTGCTGCCATTTCGGCCAAAGATGAATGGCCTCTCGAATTCACCCTGCTTCATCAGCGAGAGTGTTCTGCGCGATGCGCTATGTCAGGCCGATCACGCTGCCTGTCGCGTCCAATTCGCATTGGATCGCCGCCTGCCGCGTTTCCACGCTGCCTTGCCGCGCATAGTCGATGCTGACCTCGATGGGGGCCGAGATCGTCGCCCGACTCAACTGATGTACGAAGCCCGCGCTGGTGACGCGCACGCTGGTCGCCCCCAACGGAGCGGCGGCCGACTCGATGGCATCATGGCAGGCCCGAACGACTTTATCCGGGACGCCCGGCAGCGCCTCGGTTCGGCTGACTGTTGATTGAGTTTTGCTGTCGCTGGGAGGCTGGAGAGCGGCCGGGAGGTCGAGCGACTGTCCGCCCCTTGCGGACGCAACAGCAGTGGCGGTGGCCGAACCTACAGTCCCCGGGGCTGTCGTAGTGCCGCTTGTGCTGGTCTCGCCGTCGTCCGCCGACGAACTGGAGCCGCCGGGGTCGTCGCCAGTCCCTTTGTGCGAGCCGCCCTGGTTGCCGCCGGCGTCATGACCTCCACCGCCCCCATGGTCACCAGAACCATGGCCGCCGTTGCCATGCCCTCCGCCTTGCTGACCACCGGTTGCAGCTCCTGCGCAAACTACCGCGATCGAGCAAGCTAAGACGAAATACGCACAGGTGAATCCACGCGATTGACGCACGACGACCTCCATGGATGCGTCGGTCCAACCGTCTTTCCGCGGCGTGCAGTCAGAACGGCGCGAACCGCCGCTGCCCCCGAGGCAACCTCGCGATTGCCGCGCCCCCGAAAGAACTAGGGGATCAATCCGGTCTATCAAGGATACCTGGCCGGCAAGCACCGATGAGAGGGCGCTTGGCTGGCGAGTGCCGTATCATTCATGTCGAGGCCGACCGTCTGGATGACGCCGCAGACGCCTTCATGACCCAATGACCGGAGTCCGAGGAGTGGCCTGGCCGAGGCCCCGGCGAATGCAGAGATCAGCGAATACGCTTACCGCGCCCAGGTCAGCGCACCTCCTCCGAGCCATCGGCGACACCCAGGCGATGTCGGTGGGATGGCCTCCA
Organism: Mesorhizobium sp. M7A.F.Ca.CA.003.01.2.1; assembly: GCF_003998945.1. NCBI lineage: Bacteria > Pseudomonadati > Pseudomonadota > Alphaproteobacteria > Hyphomicrobiales > Phyllobacteriaceae > Mesorhizobium > Mesorhizobium sp. M7A.F.Ca.CA.003.01.2.1. The sequence continues at coordinate 3,331 of NZ_RZRA01000095.1, forward strand.
AAAGGCCCCCGGAGGCACGAAAAAGCTTCGCTTGAGCACTCGCCGCGATGGCGCGGCCAGACGGATCACCCCGCTTCAGCCGACCCGCACGACAAAATGCTTCGTCACCGGCTCGATGATCTTCCAGGTTCCCTTGAAATCCGCTTCCACGACGAAGGCATCGCCGGGGCCGACCTCGACCGGCGTGCCGCCGTCCGGCGTGATGATGATGCGGCCGGCGATCATGTGCACGAACTCATAGTCGGTATAGGTGGCGTGATAGGTGCCGGGTGTCGCCCGCCAGGTGCCCGACAACACCTTGCCGTCCTCGGTCGTGTGCTGGACGGCGGTTTGCATGGTCGGCCTGCCCTCGACGACGATCCAGCCAGCCAGATCGCCTGCGTCCGCGTGTTCGACGGTGCCGAATTTGAGGATTGTCTCGCGTGTCATGTGCTGAACTCCGTTTGGGGATTGCGTGGCGCTGTTTGCCTGGCCGGTCAGATAACCGATGCACCTGCCGCGAGCAATGCCGCCGCCATACGGCCGGCACCTTGGCTGACGGTGCATCAAACAAAAACCCGCCTGTGCGGCGGGTCACTGGCGCAAATCAGCACCATAGGCAAAAATGTACCATAGCTGAGGTCACCGAGTCAAGAAAAAATTCCTATCGCGAAAAAGCTGGCGGCGCAAAAGCTGCCAGCACTGGCTGCCATAAGGCCGTTTGTTGATTTGAAGTCAGAGCCCTGCCATGCGGCGCACGCCGCGCCCTCTCGACGGGCGGGTCAGGGTTTGTGGCGCGCCGAAACGAGTTCCGCCTTGCGCCTTGCCGTCTCCAGCCCGAGCCCGATGAAGGCGCGCGCGTGCTTGGCCAGCGCCATGTTGTCCGTCCACAGATTGCGCCAGATGGCGGTCTTCTTCGACAGGTGCTCATCGACGATTTCCGAAGAGAAGGATTCGAAGCTGAGATCGTCGCTGTAGCCGATCGCCGTCAGCGCATCGAAGATCGCGGCGAAATCGATATTGCCGGTGCCGAGGAAGCCGCGATGGCTTTCGCCGATATGGACATAGCCGATCTTGTCCGCGGCTTGATGGATGGCCAGCCCGACATCGGCCTCCTCGATGTTCATGTGGAACGTGTCGAGATGCAGGAAGATGTTGTCCGAGCCAGTGTCCTCGATGAAGGCCAGTCCTTGCGCGGCGGTGTTGAGCAGATTGCTTTCGAAGCGGTTGACGATCTCGAGGTTGAGCGTGACGCCGGCCGCCTTGGCTGTTTCGGCAACCTTGGCCAGCGTGCCGGCACTGCGCTGCCATTGATCGCGCGTCGGCGCCTCGACCTGCAATCCGTGGCTGGTCGAGAGAATGCCGGCGACCTTCCGGCCGCCGAGGTCACGCGTCAGCGCGATGGTATCGTTGAGGATTTCGACGCCGCGCGCGGCAATCGCCCTGTCGGCGCTCGAAATATCGCCGTCAACAGGCAATCCGATGCTGATCGCCACGCCGAGGCCAAGATCGGCGATGCGCCTGGCGAGCCCGCCGATGTCGACATCGGCGGGGTCGAGATAGGAGAATTCGATGAGATCGAAGCCGGCCTCCCTGGTGTTGGCCAGCGTGCGCTCCAGATCGGCCTGAGCCGAGCTCGCCGACCAGACGAAAGAATGGATTCCAATACGCGACATCATCGTCTCCGGTGCTGACAAGGTGCGGCCGGGTCATCCCGGCCGCACCGGTCTTGGAAGAATTTAGCGGGCTGCGGTCCAGCCCTTGTAGTCCTTCAGGTTCTCGGCCGTGATCAGCTTCGGGTCGAGCAGAACGGTCGGCTCCGCCGGCTTCTTGCCGGCCAGCAGCTCGGCCGCCATCGTCAGTGACTGGCCGGCCATCACATAGGGATCCTGCGAGGCCGAGGCCTTGATCATCGAGGTGCCGGAAGAGAGTTCCTTCTCGATATCGGGCGCGCCGTCGACGGCGGTGAAGATGAACTCCGAACGGTTGAGCTGCTTGGCAGCGAGCTGGGCGCCGATCGCCGTCGGGTCATTGATGGCAAACACCGCATCGATCTTGTCGAAGCGGGTGAGCAGCGACTGGAACACCTTCAGGCCGCCGTCGCGCGAGCCTTCGGCATTCTGGTCGTCGGAGAGGATCTTGATGTCGGGATGCTGCGAAAGCACGTTCTTGCAGCCCTTCACCCGCTCCAGGATCGACGACGATGCCGGTCCGTTGAGGATGACGTAGTCGCCCTTGCCGCCGGTGTGGTCGACCAGGTACTGGCAGGCCTCTTCGCCGGCCTTGACGTTGTTGGTCATCACGGTGACGTCGGCGCCCGGCGCCGAAACGTCGAAGGCGGCAACGACGATACCTGCGGCCTGTGCCTTCTTCACCGCCGGCGCGATCGCCTTGGCGTCGACGGCATTGAGCATGATCACGTCGACACCGGCGGCGATGAACGAATCGACCTGCGAGACCTGCTTGTTCAGGTCATAATCGGCCGATACCGAGGTCACCTCGACCTTCGGGTTGATCTTCTTGGCCGCGTCCTCGATGCCCTTGATGGTGGCGACGAAGAAGGGATTGCCGAGCAGGCCGACCGAGATACCGACCTTGTTGAGGTCCTTGGCCGAAGCAGGCGCGATGGCGAGCGACGCGAGTGCGACGCCGCAGAGCAGTTTGGCGATGGTCTTCATTGCTTTCCTCCGATTGCCCCGCGCCTCTCACGGTGCGTTACACAAACCGGTCGTTGACGCCGGCGACTAAGGTCAATCACGTTCTTGCTCCTGCCTGGAGCCTGTAGCGGTCGAGGGCGACCGCCACGATGATGACCAATCCCTTGATGATGTACTGCCAGATGTCCGAGACACCGGCCAAGATGAGCCCGTTGGAGAGCACCGCGATGATCAGGCCGCCGATCAGCGTTCCCCAGATCGAGCCGACGCCGCCGACGAAGCTGGTGCCGCCGAGAATGACCGCGGCAATGGCGTCGAGTTCGTAGGACTGGCCCAGCTGCAAGCCGTTGGCGGCGTAGAGCCGGGCCGCCGACATGGCGCCGCCGAGGCCGGCCAGCAGGCCGGAAACGCCATAGACGAAGAGCAGCACCAGCGGCACCTTGATACCGGTCAGCCGCGCCGCTTCGGCATTGCCGCCGACGGCGTAGATCCAGGTGCCGAGCACGGTGCGCTTGAGCACCAGCCAGGACAGCACCACCACCGACAGTGCGATGATGACCAGCCACGGGATGCCGAACAGCGAACCGTTGCCGATGAAATCGAACGGCAGGTCCGAATTGAACACCGTGGTGTCCTGGCCGAGCAGGCGGGCGACACCGCGCACCGCGGTCAGCGAACCCAGCGTGACGATGAAGGGCGGCAGCTTGATGTAGGCGATGAGCAGCCCGTTGATGAGGCCGAAGCCGAGGCCGACCAGAATGGCCGCCGGCACGCCGAGCAAACCCCAGTCCGGCACCAGCGATACGATCACCGCCACCATCGCCGATGCGGCGAGGATGGCGCCGACGGACAGGTCGATGCCGCCGGTGAGGATGACGAAGGTCATGCCGGCCGCCAGCACGATGTTGATCGACGACTGCTGGGTGACGATCAACAGGTTGGTCTCGGTCAGGAAGCGCGGGTTCAGGAACTGGAAGCCGGCCGCCAGCAGGATCAGCACCGGCAGCATGCCAAGGGCAGCGAAAGCCGTGCGCAACCGTCGGCTCGTGCCGGTGGCCTGGCCGCCTGCGCTGATCTCGGTCGCCTTGTCGGTCATTGCTGAGCCGCTCCCGTTGCAAGTTCCATGATTTCCTCCTGGCTTAGCGGTTCGCCTTGCGATGCCGTCACCTCGCCCGATATCTTTCCGTCGCGCATCACCAGCACGCGATCGGCGACGCCGATCACCTCGGGCAGTTCGCTGGAGATCATCAGGATGGCGATGCCCTGCTTGGCGAGATTGTCGATCAGCCGGTAGATTTCCGATTTCGCTCCGACATCGACGCCGCGGGTCGGCTCGTCGAGGATGACGACCTTCGGCTCGGTCTCGAGCAGGCGGGCGAGCAGCACCTTCTGCTGGTTGCCGCCCGACAGCGAGCCGGCATTGGCCTGCACCGAACTGGTGCGGATGGAGAGATCGGCAACGGCCTTGGAAGCACGCCTTTCGGCGGCCGCGAAGTCGCGCAAGCCGCCGGCGCGCGAATCCCGCGCCAGCACGCCCATGCTGATATTGTCGGAGATCGACATGTCGAGGAACAGGCCGAGTTCCTTGCGGTCCTCGGTCAGATAGGCGATGCCGGCATCGAGCGCCTCGCGCGGCGAGCCGATGGTTACAGGTTTGCCGTCGAGTTCCAGCGTGCCTGAAATGTGCCTGTCGGCGCCGAAGATCAGCCGCGCAAGCTCTGTGCGGCCGGAACCGACCAGACCCGCCAGCGCCAGCACCTCGCCCTTGTGCAGGTCGAACGAACAGTTTTTCAGGAGACGGCCGTCGGACATGGCGCGCACCGAGAGCGCCACCGCGCGCTTTTCATCCGGCGGCCGATGATCCTTCTTGTAGAAAGCCGACAAATCGCGGCCGACCATCATCGAGACGAGGCGCGAGGCACTGAGGTCGGCACGCTCGAGCGTGCCGACATAACCGCTGTCGCGCAGCACGCTGACGCGGTCGGCAAGCTGGTAGACCTCTTCCATGCGGTGGCTGATGTAGATGATGGCGATGCCTTGCGATTTCAGCGTCGCGATGACCTCGAACAGCCGGTCGGTCTCGCGCGAGGTCAGCGACGTGGTCGGCTCGTCCATGACGATGATGCGCGCATTGGTCGATAGCGCGCGGGCGATCTCGACCAGCTGGCGCTCGCCGAGCGACAGGCTGGAGACCATGTCGCGGGCCGAAAAGGAAACGCCGAGCCGCTTGATGATCTCGCTGGCGCGCCGGGTGCACTGGTCGCGATCGACGATGCCGAAGCGTCGCGGCTCGTTGCCGAGGAAGATGTTCTGCGCCACCGTCAGATTGGGCGCCAGCGACAGCTCCTGATAGATCACCGCGACGCCGCTGGCGCGCGCCTTGATCGGATCGCCGGTCGCAGCCGGCATGCCGTCGATCAGGATCTCGCCGCCGGCATCCGGCCGATAGGCGCCTGAAAGCACTTTCATCAATGTCGACTTGCCGGCGCCGTTCTCGCCCATCAGGGCGTGCAGCTCCCCGGCATGGACGCTGAGCGAGACATCGTGCAAGGCACGGATCGCGCCGAACGTCTTGGAGATGTGGCGCATCTCCAGCACCGGCTGGCGCGCCGTCTCAGCCTGGGCAATCGCACTCATCGCGCGCCTCCCACTGCCGCACCGGCGACGCTCTGGTCCATCGTGGCGTCACGCCAGTTGCTGCGATAGCCTGCCAACCCGGTGAAACGCGACGCGTGCACCGGCTCTGGAACTTCGGCGGCGAATTCGCGCCCGACGCTCTCGAAGGCGAGCGCCGCTGCACCCGTGGCGCTGCCCTCCAGCGTGGCGCCCTGCAGGAAAGCCTGGCCGGGACGCAACTGCGCCAGCAGTCCGGCCAACACACCGCCTGTGTTCAGCCCGCCATCGACGATCACCGTGTTGTTCGAATGGATGAGGTCGAGCGACAGATCGACCATCAGCGCGACGTAGAGCAGCGCGGTGGCCGCGCGTTCCCCGGCATCGGGCATGCGCCCCACCAGCCGGCCGGACTGACTGGGCATCGGCCCGCCTGGCGCGAAGCTCGGCAGCGCCATGATGCCGGCATCGATCA
>NZ_RZRA01000960.1:0-2090 GCF_003998945.1 Mesorhizobium sp. M7A.F.Ca.CA.003.01.2.1
ACCCAGACGCCGACCCGGTCCTCGCGGCGCTCGAACAGTGGATCATCGGCACGCTTGCCGCTTTCAATGTGCGGGGCGAGCGCCGCGAGGACCGGGTCGGCGTCTGGGTCGTGCGGCCGGATCGCCCTGCTCTGCCGGACGGCTCGCCGGCGGAGGACAAGATCGCGGCCATAGGCATCCGGCTGCGGCGCTGGGTGAGTTTTCACGGCATCGCCATCAATGTCGAGCCCGATCTCGACCATTTCAGCGGCATCGTGCCTTGCGGCGTGCAGGACCACGGCGTCACCAGCCTCGTCGACCTAGGCCTTCCCCTGACCATGGCCGATCTTGACTTGGCGTTGAAATCCGCCTTCGAGGATGTGTTCGGTCCCGCCACGGCGTTGCCTGTCGAAGCCGAGCGCAAAGCCGGCTGATCTTCCGGATCCGGTACGGCTCAAATCAGTTGGGCAGAGGCCCACAACACGCCATAGCCATGGATGGCGAACACCGCCAGCAACGCCGCCGCCATGGCCAGCCGGTCGATGGTACGGATCGGCTTCAGCTCGTGACGCGGCTTCACCCCACTGCTCATCGTCAGCAGGCTGAGGAGCGAAAACACCGCTCCCGTCGCGAGCAGGAAGGTGGCGGAAAAGCCGGCCTGCCAACCCACGGCCAGGAAAGCCGAGAGCAGGAAGAAGGAAGCCAGCGCCAGCGCGACCGGTCCCGGACAGATCTGGCGCAGCACCTGGCCGCCGTCGAACTTCCACACCGGCACCAGATTGGCGATGTTGAACAGTGCGGCGAAGCCCGCCAGGGTCGCCAGCAGGGCCGCCGCCAGCCGGTGACCTTCCGCGCCGGCAAAGGTGCTTGCGGCGATGGCGATCGGCACCAGGAAGGCCGAAAAGCCGGCGCCCATCAATGCCACGAAAGCCACTTCGAAACGGCTGTCATAGGGCCGCCCGCCAATGGCAATGCCGCCGAGCAGCGGAATGAAGATCATCCGTGCACGGTTGTGGCCCATCAGCCGGAACGCTGCCATATGGCCAAGCTCATGCAGGGCGACCACCGATGTGAGGATCGCGGCCAGTGCCAGACCGCCGAAGTGAAGGCCGAAGAATGGCCACAGGATCAGCGCCGAAAGCCCGGCAAAGCCGACCTGGCTGAGCGGATGCTCGAACCAGCCGCCCTTGCGATACTTTCCGGTCCGCGCCCAGCGCTGCAGCTTGGAGAGTTCGCGGCGCAGGGCGAAATAGCGGAACACCAGGAAGGCAACGCCACGATAGCGATCGGTCTGGCTGAGCGTCACCCGCGTGCTGTTGCCTTCCGAAACGAGTTCGGCGGTTTCGCGAAAATCCTTCCAGAACGAAGCGTCGAGTGCCGTATCCTCGATGACACGCATCGAGAAGCGGCTGCCTTCGACGACGTCTTCAAACCGCGACTTGCGTTCGATCGGCTTGCCGTCGCGACCTTCCCAGGACAGCGTGATGCGGGCCACGCCCTCGCCGTCCGGGGCCTCGGCGGACAGGATCTCACCGGACCAGCCGGCATCGCTGCCGAGCGGCCACAGCGCCTGCCAGAGGCGCTGCCGATCCATCGCCACCAGACGGGTCAGCCGGACCGTGCGCAAACCAAGCGGCACCGTCATCAACAGAAAGATCAGCCCGAGATTGCTGGCCACCAGAATGGCCGTGACGATGGGCGACACCTGGACGTTGCTCCCTGTCTTGCCGGGGCACTCTAACGTCGCTGCGGCAAGAAAAGCTTAACGGCGGAGCGGTCTTCGACCGCATGGGACCCACGGCGGCGAACGCCGCCAAATCACATGGCTCCAATCCAGATCGCCATGGAGACGAGAAAGGTGCTCATGCAAACCAGTGAGATGACATCCTGAACCAGATCGGTCATAACTCTCTCCTGTTGTTGATATGTTCGTATTTTGTTCTAATTTTGTTTCAAAGTCAACGGACACAATCCGGCCGTGTCCGAATTTCCGGGCGATCAAATCGGCAGGGTTAAGAAAAGGTTGACGGGCGAACGACGGTTGCCCAGCGCCGACCAGGGCACGACGAGACTGGGGTCAGGCCGAGCCGAGAATGGTGGATTTCGAGAAC
>NZ_RZRA01000961.1:0-2088 GCF_003998945.1 Mesorhizobium sp. M7A.F.Ca.CA.003.01.2.1
CTGATGCAGATGGTGCTGGCCGCACGCGCCGGCGGCATCGACATGCTCGACGGCGTCTCCAACGATTTTCGCGACCTCGACGCTTTCGCCCATGAATGCGCGGAAGCCGCGGCCATGGGGTTCGACGGCAAGAGCCTCATCCACCCGGCCCAGATCGAAGCCGCCAACCGCGCCTTCGTGCCGTCCACGGAAGCGGTGGCCGAGGCACGCTCGGTGAAGGAAGCCTTCGCGCTCGCCGAGAATGCCGGCAAGGGCGTGATCGCGCTGAACGGCAGGATGGTCGAGCGGCTGCATCTGGCGAAGGCCGAAAAACTGCTGGCGAAGGCAGCCGCCATCGGGTCATAAATGCTCGATGGATGCGAGCGGGCTACAGCTACTCACGACAGGAATTGAACAATGAAACTCTACCGCTTTCTGTCCGCTCCGGACGATGCCAGCTTCTGCCACAAGGTGACAGCGGCGCTGAACAAGGGCTGGCATCTGTTCGGCTCGCCGACCTATGCCTACGACAAGAAGGCCAAAGCGATGCGTTGCGGCCAGGCCGTGGTCAAGGATATCGACGGTCAGGAATACGGGCCCGATACCAAGCTGAGTGACTGGTAGATTTGAAAAGCTCCGACGCAGGGTGTGTTGAGATTCAGGTCAGGCCGAGTCGAAAATGGTGGTTTCCGAGAACCGGAGCGGAGCGTACTTTTGGGTACGTGAGCACCGTTCTACCGCGACGCGGTAGAGCGGGGAAGCGCAGGAAGCCATCATTTGCAGGCCGGCATCACCTGAATATCAGCGCACCCTACTCCGCCGCCTCTTCGATCTTCTCCATATCATCGTCCGACAGGCCGAAATGGTGGCCGATCTCGTGGATCAGCACGTGGGTGACGATGTCGCCCAGCGTCTCTTCGTTCTCGGACCAGTAATCGAGGATGGCGCGGCGGTAGAGCGTGATGCGGTTCGGGCCTTCCCCGGTCTGCGGGTTCCAGCGCTCGGCGATGCCGCGTCCCTCGAACAGGCCGAGCAGGTCGAATGGCGTTTCCAGCGACAGATCGTCCATGATTTCGTCGGTCGGGAATTCGGCGATCTGGATGACGATCTCGCCGGTCAGCTTGCGAAAATCCTCCGGCAGATGGGCGTACGCCTCCAGCGCCAGGAACTCCATTTCGTCCATCGAGGGCGAGAGTTCGTCGTGCCAGGTGCGGGTCTTGTAGATGCGGGCCATGCTTTATCCTTTGATCCCGGCATATAGGCTTTCGCACCGGAATCGGCAAATGAACGGGCCGATGCGCCTGCGCCATCCCTGCAGAGAGGAATAAATTCCCCATGACTCTGCTTGACTCTTGGGATGCGCTCTGGAATCTATAGGAACATAACAGGAACAATTGTGAGTGGAAGCTGACCGTCATGGCGATGACCGCCGTGGCGCGGGAGACTGTTTTTGCCCTGCGCCGCCAGATCGCGAAAATCGAGGGAACGCTGCCCGAGCGCTTGGCTGCGCCGGCAGCCGCACCCTTTGATGCTGACGTCAACACTGATCTCACAATCGTCCGGCGTGGCATTGCCGCGGCGTTGCCGGATGCGTTCCTGCCTATCGGCGTCGGGCGCCTCGATGCCGCCCTGAGCGGCGGGCTGCCGAAGGCCGCCCTGAGCGAAATCCATGGGCTTGAAACCCGCGATGCCGGGGCCGTCGCCGGCTTCGCTTTGTCGCTCACCAGCCTGATCCTCAAGCAAACGCCGGGGCTGCCGGTGCTGTGGATCGGCACATCGGAGATTTTTCGCGAGGCCGGCTTTCCCTATGCCAGGGGGCTTCACGCCTCGTTCGGCATCGAGCCGGAGCAATTGCTGTTTTCCGAGGCGCCAAGGCTCGTCGATGCGCTGTGGGTCGCCGAGGAGGCGGCCCGGATGACGGCGCTCGCCGCCGTCATCCTGGAAATCCGCGGCAATCCGCAGCGGCTTGACCTGACCGCGACACGCCGGCTGCATGCAAGGGCGCAAGCGGCCGGCCGGCCGGTGTTCCTGCTGCGGCAGGCGGCTGGGCCCGAACCGACGGCGGCACCCGTCCGCCTCATCGTCGCCTCGGCGCCGGCGGTGCCGCGC
>NZ_RZRA01000962.1:0-2087 GCF_003998945.1 Mesorhizobium sp. M7A.F.Ca.CA.003.01.2.1
CGCCATAGCAATTGCGCACCGCCACGATGCGCTCGCCCGCACCGACGAACGCAAGCACTGTGGCGCTGATCGCCGCCATGCCACTGGAAAGCCGCGCGCGGCTTCTGCGCCCTCGAGCGCTGCCACGCGCGCCTCGAACTCCATCACCGTGGGATTGTCGCCGCGCGAGTAGATCGGCTGCCTTCGTTTGCCGGCAAAGGTATCGGCCATCTCGGCATAGTTGGCGAAGGTGAACAGCGAGGTCTGGTAGATCGGCGGCACCACCGCACCGCCGGGGAACGGTTCGTCATGCGCCAAAAGCGTGGCCGCTTCGGTGAGATAGTCGTAATCGAAACCTGATGGATGCTCGTTCATGTCTGGCTCGAGAGTTTGAGTTTGGCCGCGCCGCGCTTGAGGTCGTCCTCGACGGTGGCGATCAGCTTGAGCGCCTCGGCGCGAGCGCCCTGCGGATCGCGGGCAGCAATGCGTTCGTAGATGGTCCGGTGATAGGGAAAGCTGGCGTGGCCGAAGTCACGCACGCCGAGCGGATGCTCCCAGAAGCGGTGAAACAGCTCATGCATGGCGGCGATGATCTGCTCGAACAGCGGATTGCCCGAGACCCGGTAGATCGCCTGGTGGAACTCCCAATCCTCTTCCGACGACATGCCCTCGCGCGTGCGGAACGCCTGTTCCATGATGTCGAGCTTGCGTGCGATCTCGGCAATATCGGCTTGGCTGGCGCGTTCGGCGCAAAGGGCTGCTGCCTCCGCCTCCAGCGCGCGGCGGATCTCCAGCGTCTGCATCAGGCTGGTGAAATCATTGCCGCCGGCCAGTGTCAGCGGCATGTGCAGCATATCAGGCGAAACAGCCGCCTTGAGATAGGTGCCGCTGCCTTGCCGGCGTTCGACGAGGCCGAGCCCTTCCCAGCGTGTCAGAGCCTCGCGCACGGTGTTGCGGCTGACCTTCAGCCGCTCGGCGAGAATGCGTTCGGTTGGGAGTCTGTCGCCCAGCTGCAGGGCTTCGGCGCGAACAAATCCCACCAACGCCTTCAACACGGCGTCGTCGCGCGCCGTGATTTGAATGGGTGGCAGGCTGTTCTGGTCCACATTTCCTCCGAGTGGTCCAATGGTCCAACCAATTCTGCACAGTTGAAAACTCCTGTCAACAAACTGTCAGGAGCACTGTCGGAGGAAGCGACGCAATATTCTCAAGGCGGTCGCGCGATCGCGTCTGCTAACCTGCGGCAGCAGGCGGCCCGAACCAGGTGGTCAGCGCGCCCACAAGGCCCCGTTGGGTTCCCGCCCCGGCCCAAGCCACATAACCATCGGGCCGGATCAAGACCGCGTCGGGCGCAACGACACTCCCGAGAGCCGGCAGGTCCCAGATACCGGCGTAACCGGCGTCGATCTGCCGAACCCGTTCTGCCCAGGGCGCGATGTCCAGTCTGCCGGGCTCACCGAGGTTGAGCAGCACGGGCCGCGCGTCGTGCAGCAAGGTGAAGACCCGCAACGGTCCGCCGGCGGTGGTCAGATCGAGATCGGGCATTCGCCGCCCAAGCAGCGGGTGCCCCTCTTCGAGGTCGTAGTGGACACACAGGCCGGACATCTCGGCTGCGATCTTTTTGCGGGGTTCATCCATGCCGAGCAACTCGGCAACGGTGTCGGCCAAGGCCTTGCTGCGGTCATCCGTGCGGCGAAGCGCGACCTGCGCCATCGTGTTACGCAACACGCGGGCGGCAACCGGATGGCGCTCGGCGTGATAGCTGTCGAGAAGGCTTTCCGGCGATATCCCCTTGATGACCTGGGCCAGCTTCCATCCAAGGTTCACCGCATCCTGCACGCCGATGTTGAGGCCCTGTCCACCCATCGGCGGATGGACGTGGGCGGCATCGCCGGCCAGCAGCACGCGTCTGTCGCGATATGCGGCAGCCTGGCGCGTCATGTCGGTGAAGCGGGAGAGCCAGGTCGGGCTGTGGACCCCAAAATCGGTGCCATAGATGGCGGCCAGCGCCTCGCTGAGCTCGCGTAGCGTCGGTTCGCCGCGCGCCTCCAGGCGGGGCTCCGTCAGCACGACGCCAACCTTCTTGCCGTCCTCGATCTTACCCAGGG
>NZ_RZRA01000963.1:0-2086 GCF_003998945.1 Mesorhizobium sp. M7A.F.Ca.CA.003.01.2.1
GGCGTGTACTTGGCGAGATAGGCGGCTCCCAGTGCAACGACGATGAGGATCCAGATCGCCACCGGCAGGCCAAGCAGCCGACCGGCCCCGAGGAAGCCGAAGCCGGTGGTGCCAAGCTCCGGCTTGCCGACGAGGTTGGGAAAGGTGCGGCCATCCGACGACAGCAGCGCCAGGCCGCGCGCGACATAGAGCACGCCGAGCGTGGCGATGAACGGCGCGACGTTTAGCCTGGTGATCAGCAAGCCGTTGACGGCGCCGATCAATATGCCGACGGCAAGCGTGATCAGCGCGATCTCAAAGACGTTGAAATAGATGGTGTAGCCGATCTGCAGGTCGATGCCGTTGAGCACGAGATACCCGGCCACCATACCGCACAGGCCGACGATCGAACCGACCGAAAGGTCGATGCCGCCGGTGATAATGACGAAGGTCATGCCCATCGCCAGGAACGCATTCAGCGCCACGTGCTTCGACATCAGGATCAGATTGGCGGTCGACAGGAAATTAGGCGCCGCGATCGAAAAGAAGATCAAGACGGCGATGAGCGCGATGAAGGTTCTCGCCTTCATCAGCGTCAGCAGCAGCGAGCCGCTCGAGACGGAGGGGACAGCCGCCTTGGCCGGGATGTCAGTCATGGGCGGTTTTCTCCGTGTGCGGGGTCGGCCCGTGGCCAAGTGCCGAGGCGGAGACAAGGGCTGCCTCCGTCGCCTCGGAGCGATCGAACATGCCCGTCAGTTTTCCGTTGCTCATCACCGCAATGCGGTCTGACAGCGCCATCACCTCATCGAGATCCGAGGTGGCGAAGAGAATGCCCAATCCATCGCGCGACAGTTTGCGCATGGTGCGGAAGACGTCGGCCTTGGCGCCGACATCGATGCCTCGGCTGGGCTCGTCCATCAGCAGCACCTTGGGCCCGGTGAGCAGCGCCTTGCCGATCACCACCTTCTGCTGGTTGCCGCCCGACAGCGACGACACCTCTTGCGCCGGGTCGGCGACCCTGATCGCCAACTCCCGCACCACCTGCGTCACCGCCTGCCTTTCGTCAGCGCCACGGATGTGGAACAGGCGGGCAAAGCGCGACAGGCTGGCCAGCGTCAAATTGCTGGCGACCGAAAGGATCGAGACAAGCCCTTCGCGCTGGCGATCCTCGGGGATCAGCGCCAGCCCGCGCCGGATGCGCCGCGTCGTATCGCGCTCCTTGACCTTTCTACCGCCAATGAAGATGTCGCCGGTCGAATGGCCGTGGCGGCCCATGATGCAGTCGAACAGTTCGCTGCGCCCGGCGCCCATCAAGCCGTATATGCCGAGGATCTCGCCGGCACGCAGCGACAACGACACATGGTCGACGGCAAGTCCGCCGGTGGCACGAGGCAGGCAGATCTCCTCGGCACGAAAAATCTCTTCGCCCGGAAGATGGCCGTCGGCCTTGGCGAAGTCCTTGGCGTCGGAGCCGATCATCTGGCGAACGATCCACTGCGTGTCGACGTTCTTCATCTCTTCCTGGCCGGTGATGCGGCCGTCACGCAGCACGGTGATGTAGTCGCCGATGCGGATCAGCTCTTCGAGCCGGTGCGAAATGTAGACGATCGCCACGCCGCGCGCCTTGAGGTCGGCGATCACCTTGAACAGGATCTCGACTTCCGCAGCACTCAGCGCCGAGGTCGGCTCGTCCATGATCAGGATGCGTGCATCGAGCGAAACCGCCTTGGCGATCTCGACCAGCTGCTGCTGGCCGATGCGCAGATCCTCGACCAGCATGTCGGGCCGGATGCCGGCCTGTAGGCGTTCCAGAAATTCCGCAGCGCGGTTTTCCTGTTGCGCGTGGTCGATTTTGCCGAAGCGGTTGGTGATTTCTCGGGTGGCGAAAATATTCTCGGCGACGCTCATATTGCCGAACAGGTTCAGCTCCTGGAACACCATGCCGATGCCACGGTTCACCGCGTCACCGGATGACGAGAAGGAAACCTCTTCGCCTTCCAGCAGGATGCGGCCGGCGGTCGGCCGTTCGACACCGGCGATGATCTTCATCAGCGTCGACTTGCCGGCGCCGTTCTCGCCGACCAGCACGTTGACCGCGCCCTTGCGC
>NZ_RZRA01000964.1:0-2074 GCF_003998945.1 Mesorhizobium sp. M7A.F.Ca.CA.003.01.2.1
GGCTGACCTTGATCAGCACCTGGCTGGGGCCCGGTGTCGGCACCGCGATGCTGCCCGGCTCGAGATAGGGCTCCATCGCCTCCAGCACACTGCCGCTCCGCGTCCTGGTGTAGCCATCGCCGACAAGCAGCAGCGCCTTCATTTCGGATGGGACGGTCATCGGAACACTCCTCGCTCGAGCCTCGAGTCGCGCCCGCATGACGATGCCGGCGCTCAAACCTTCTCCTGCGTGTATTTCCTCAACTCCGTCCGCGCCACCTGACGGCGATGCACGGCGTCCGGCCCGTCGGCAAGGCGCAAGGTCCGCAGATGCGTCCACGACCGCGCCAGCGGTGTGTCCTGGCTGATGCCTTGCGCGCCGAACATCTGCACCGCCTCGTCGGTGACCTTGAGCGCGACGCGCGGTGCGACCACCTTGATCTGGCTGATCCAGGGAGCAGCGGCCCGCGCATCGCCCTGGTCGATCATCCACGCCGCCTTGAGGCAGAGCAGCCGCGCCATCTCGATCTCCATGCGGCATTCGGCGATGATGTCGAAATTGGCGCCGAGCTTTGCCAGCTTCTGGCCGAAGGCCTCGCGGCGCACGGAACGCTGGCACAGCATCTCGAGCGCCATCTCGGCCTGTCCGATGGCGCGCATGCAGTGGTGGATGCGGCCGGGACCGAGCCGCCCTTGCGCGATCTCGAACCCCCTGCCCTCGCCGAGGATCAGGTTCGACGCCGGTACGCGCACATTGTCGAAGCGAAGATGCATGTGGCCATGCGGCGCGTCGTCATCGCCATAGACCTGCATGGCCCGCACCTTGGTCACGCCTTTGGTGTCTGATGGCACCAGGATCATCGAATGGCGGCGGTGCTGCGGCTCGTCATCGCCCCCGGTCCTGACCATGACGATGTAGATGGCGCAGCGCGGATCGCCGGCGCCCGAAGCCCACCATTTCTCGCCATTGAGCACATAGTCGCCGCCGTGGCGTTCACAACGCATGGCAATGTTGGTGGCATCGGATGAAGCGACATCCGGCTCGGTCATCAGATAGGCCGAGCGGATATTGCCGTCGAGCAGCGGTTCCAGCCATGCTTTCTTGTGGTCGGCCGAGCCGTATCGCTCCAGCACCTCCATGTTGCCGGTGTCGGGCGCCGAGCAGTTGAAGGTCTCGGCGCCGAGATGCGCCTTGCCCATCTCTTCGGCCAGATAGGCGTATTCGACAGTGGAAAGGCCATAGCCGCGTTCCGAGCCGGTCAGCCAGAAATTCCACAGGCCGCGCTCTCTTGCGGTCTTCTTCAGCCCTTCGAGGATCTCGCTCTGACGCGCACTGTAGACCCAGCGGCTGCCTGCCTTGCCCACTTCGCTGAGGAATTCATGGTCGAGCGGCATGATCTCGTCGCGCACCATGGCCGCGACGCGCGCGTGGATTGGCTTCAGCCGCTCGGTCATGCCGAGATTCATCTCCGTCATCGGTCGCTAACCCTTCATACACGCCAGGCATTTTGTCAGTGGCAAGGATGACCGTACTTCGGATAGCCTTGTCAACGAACTGTTTGCCCGCATGCCGAGCGCGGAGAATTGTGATGAGCTATCTGGACGAACTGTTTTCGGTGGCCGGCAAGACCGCGCTGGTGACGGGTGCGGCGACCGGCATCGGCCGCATGGCGGCGACCGCGCTGGTCAGGGCCGGCGCCAGCGTGATGATCGCGTCGCGCAAGGGCGAGGATTGTATCAAGGTCGCCGAAGAGTTGAACCAGCTTGGTGCACCGGGCCGGGCCGACGGCTTCGTCGGCGACGTTTCCAGCGAAGCCGGCATCGCCGCACTCGTCGCCGAGGTCAAATCGCGCACCGAACGGCTGAACATTCTGGTCAACAACGCCGGCGTCTCCTGGGGCGCGCCGCTGGAAAGCTTCCCCTATTCGGCATGGGCCAAGGTGTTTGGCGTCAACGTCACCGCGGTCTTCCATCTGACGCGCGAATTGCTGCGGCTGCTCGATGCCGCCGCCAGCGACGCCGATCCGGCCAGGGTGATCAACCTCGGTTCGGTAATGGGCACGCAGCCGCTGGCCGACGACGCCTATTCCTACAC
>NZ_RZRA01000965.1:0-2073 GCF_003998945.1 Mesorhizobium sp. M7A.F.Ca.CA.003.01.2.1
GATGATCCGCGTCGCCGCCGGCGAAAAGCTTGGCCTGAAGCAAAGCGACATCGAGCTGAACGGCTGGGCGGTGGAAAGCCGGCTCTATGCCGAAGACCCTTACCGCAATTTCCTGCCTTCGATCGGCCGGCTGACCCGCTACCGGCCGCCGGAGGAAGGACAATTCGGCGATGTCGTCATCCGCAACGACACCGGCGTCACCGAAGGCTCCGAAATCTCGATGTTCTACGATCCGATGCTCGCCAAGCTGTGCACCTGGGCGCCGACGCGTCTGGAAGCCATCGATGCCATGTCGGAAGCGCTCGACAGCTTCGTCGTCGACGGAATCGAGCACAACATTCCGTTCCTGGCTGCCTTGATGCAGCATCAGCGTTGGCGGGAAGGGCGGATATCGACCGCTTTCATATCGGAGGAATATCCCGACGGTTTCGCGCCGGTCGTGCCGAACGACGACGAGAAAGCGGTGCTGGCGTCGATCGCGACCGCAGTGGAACTGCTGCGACGTGATCGGCTTGACCGGCTGGGCGGGCGCCTGGCGCCGCATTCGGGAGCGCTGAAGCGCGACTGGGTCGTGAAGATCGATGATGACTATCTGTCGGCGTCCATCATCGAGGGCATGATTTCCATTCCGATGGAAGTCGATCTGTCGATCGCGGGCGGCAAGGCGCTGACCGTTGCATCCGGCTGGCGGCCGGGCGATCTGGTCTGGCGCGGTACGGTCGGCAAGCGCAAGGTTACGGCTCAGGTCAGGCCGGTCGCCAATGGCTTTCGCATCGCCTGGAAAGGCATGTCGGTGACCGCGCGCGCCATGCTGCCGCGCACCGCCGAACTGGAAAGGCTGATGCCCGAAAAGGTGGCGCCGGACACGTCGAAGCTGCTGCTTTGCCCGATGCCTGGCCTTGTCGTGTCGATTGCCGTTGCCGAAGGCCAGGAGGTCAAGGCAGGCGAGACATTGGCGGTGGTCGAAGCGATGAAGATGGAAAACGTGCTGCGTGCCGAACGCGACCTTGTCGTCTCCAAACTCAACGCCAAGCCTGGCGACAGCCTGGCTGTCGACGCTGTGATCATGGAGTTTGCTTAGGGCTAGCCGGGCAGGCAGCCTGTGATCAGCAGTGGTTTGTGCTGGACTGGCATCGCGCGGTCCCGGACAATACATCTCCATCGACTCAAGGACCTTCACGCAGCACCATGGCCGACGAAAAACTCCCCCGCGATCCCTTGAAGCGAGAAGCGGCGATTGCTGCGGCGCGGCCGGAGGCCCCGGCGCGGCCCTTCGTCCATTTGCTCGTGCATTCGGCCTATTCGCTGCTGGAAGGCGCCTTGCAGATCGGCAAGGTGGTGGCTCATGCGGTCAAGGACGAAGCCCCGGCCATCGCCGTTACCGACACCAACAACCTGTTTGGCGCGCTCGAATTCGCGCAGAAGGCGGTGAAGGACGGCATCCAGCCGATCATCGGCTGCCAGACGGCGCTCGCCTTTTCCGGCGAAAACAGCGATGGCCAGCGCGACCGCCGACGGCAAGGTCCCGATATGCGGCCGGTCGTTCTGCTTGCCGCGACCGAGGCGGGCTATTCCAATCTGGTCAGGCTGGTCAGCCGCGTCTACCTCGAAACGCCGCCGGGCGAAGCCGTGCACCTGACCACGGAAATGATGGAAGGCTATTGTGACGGGTTGATCTGCCTCAGCGGCGGACCGCGCGGACCGATCGGCACCGCGCTCAAGGAAGATCGCCGCGATCTGGCCGAAGCCCGGCTTCTGACTCTCAAGGAGATGTTCGGCGACCGGCTCTATGTCGAGCTTGATCGGGTTTCCGGTTATGATCGCGTGATCGAAAAATCCTCGATCGATCTGGCCTATGCCCATGAACTGCCGCTGGTCGCCACCAACGAGGCGTTCTTTTCCTCTCGCGACGACTATGACGCACATGACGCGCTGATTGCCATTGCCGAGGGATCGGTCGTTGCCGCCGACAACCGCCGCCGGCTGTCGCCCGACAATTTCCTGCGCAGCCAGGCCGATATGGCAAGGCTCTTTGCCGACCTGCCGGAGGCGATCGACAACACTGTCGAGATC
>NZ_RZRA01000966.1:0-2068 GCF_003998945.1 Mesorhizobium sp. M7A.F.Ca.CA.003.01.2.1
GTCCTGCAACGGGTCGCGCCGCAATCGCTGAACGGCTTGGCGGTGCTGGATCGCAGCCCGGGCCATCTCAGCTGGTCGCTGACGGCGCCGCTGGATTCGATCATCGTTCCGCAGTTGGGCGCCGACCTGCCTGAAACCGAAACGTCCTGAGCCCATCAAGGGGAGGGCGAAGGTAACTCCGATCGCACGGAGATGCCGTGACTGGTTTCGCCGAAGAAGCCGGCCAGCAGATCGGCCGTCCGCGCCGGGTCCTCCTCGGGGAAGAAGTGTCCACCCGGCATCGCCTGTCCGCGCACGTCGTCGGCCCAGCCGCGCCACAGCGCCAGTGGTCCGCCTTCGCCGGCATACCAATCCGCCAACGCGCCCTGACCGCTCCATAGCGCCAGCAGCGGGCAGCGGATGCGCCGGCCGGCTGCCTTGTCGGCATGGTCATGCTCGCGGTCGAGCGTGGCTGCCGCCCGATATTCCTCGCAGATGGCATGGGCGTGGGCAGGCGTACGCAGGGCCTCCACATAGGCCTGACGCACTTCGGCTGGAAACGCCGATGGCTGTGAGCCCCAGCCGTTGAGCGCATTGTCGACGATCGCCTCGGCGGCGCCGGACAGGATCTTTTCCGGCAATGGCTCGGGCTGCGCCAGCAGCGACCATGGCCAATAGCCCAGCGCCAGCCTGGCGTCGGCGCGGTCCCAGGCATCGGCGGTCGGCACGATGTCGAGGACGGCGAGCCTGTCGATGCTGCCCGGATGGTCGAGCGCCATGCGGTAGGCGACACGCCCGCCGCGATCATGGCCGGCGACCATGAAGCTGCTGAAACCCAGCTTCTCCATCAGCCTCACCAAATCGTCCGCCATGGCGCGCTTGGCATAGGGTGCGTGGTCCGGAGTGGACGCCGGACAGGAGCTGCCGCCATAGCCGCGCAAATCGGCGCAGACGACGCTGAACCGGCTGGCCAGAGCGGGCGCGATGTCGCGCCACATCAGATGCGTCTGCGGAAAGCCGTGCAGCAACAGCAATGGCGGCCCGGTCCCGGCACGCAGGCAGAATATGCCGGCATCGCCGGTGTCGATTTCCGCGCCTTGAAAACCTTCGAACATGACCGCCTCCGGCACGCGCAACGGCCGGCGAACGGGTTTGGTTGCAATGCCGCCCGGCGACGCGGCCAACCTTTTTCGTCGACAGGCGTTGTCCCTGTGAAGGGAAGGTCGCCGCAGGCGACCGTGAAAGAAAGAAGGAGGTAGGGATGAGAACTCTCGCCATCATGCCATTCGGCCTTATGCTGGCGCTGGCAGTGCCGGCCGCAGCCCAGCAGCAGAACGACAGCCAGGCGCCGCAGGCCGACAAATGCAGGGCTCAGACCGGGCAAGAGGCAAAACAGCAGCCTGAAAAGCAAGCCGATGACGGCAATTTGACCGCGAAGCTCAACGACTGCGGCGGCGTGCTGAAACCGCCCCCGACGGGAGACCAGGGCATGGCGGCGCCGGCCCCCGACGAAGGCAAGACGCCGGTGATCAAGCCGGGTGAAGTTCCACCCCAGCCGCCGAAGCAATAAACGCCGGCTCCCTGGTATTATCGCACAAGCTAATGGAACCTCGTTTTCTCGGGAGCGTTTTTCTCACGACTTGGAATTTGGAGAGATTATCGTGAGAGATATTGCAGCCACAGCCACGTTGCTTGCATCGATCGCCATCGTGATTGCATTGATTCTTCTGGTGCCGAAGAGCTTTGGATTCGAAACCTCTCAGCCGATTGTCCAGGGCGAGCTTCCAACGAAATGACAAAGCAGGCGAGGCACGACGTCTGCTTCCTTTGACACCTACCGCACCAAGACGCCGGCGTGGCTGCAGAGCGCTGCGAACGCTTCCTGCGCCTCGGCGGCGCCTGTCTGGGTTTCCAATGCGGCTTCGACCTTCTCGCGCGCCGCCTGGTAGAACGGGCCGCGCTTGGCCTGCGGCCAATCGATCAGGATTTCGCTGGCATCCCTGAGCGTGGCGACGTCGCGGATCGTGTCCGAGCCATGCGGCTTGATCCGCATCGGTGTGGGCAAAATGAGCTCGGACATGTCCTGTTT
>NZ_RZRA01000967.1:0-2059 GCF_003998945.1 Mesorhizobium sp. M7A.F.Ca.CA.003.01.2.1
CGCTGGCGCCGCTGGCGGTGGAGCCCTCGTTCCATGGCAGCGGCATTGGCGGCGCGCTGATCCGCGAGGCGCATATCCGCCTCAAGGATGGTGGTGAGACGCTGGCCGTGGTGCTGGGCGACCCCACCTATTACGGGCGTTTCGGCTATAGCCACACGCGTGCCGAGAACTTCGAAAGCGAATACCAGGGCGAAGCGCTGCAGGCGCTGGCCTGGGGTGACGCGCCAGAAGCAGGCAGGCTGGTCTACGCCTCCGCCTTCACCGCTCTCGCCGCGTAGAACAGTCAGCCGTTTTCACGGAAACGGCGAACTGCACTCCTCTTTGTTTTAACGCAATTCCGAACGGAAAACCGTTTCACACTTTTCCTGGAATTGCTCGAGGCGAGAGCTCTAGCCGCAAATGCCGCGTTTTCGCCTCGACATCGAATATGACGGCAGCCTGTTTGCCGGCTGGCAGCACCAGGCGGATCAGCCTTCGGTGCAGCAGGCGATCGAACAGGCGATCGAAAAATTCTGCGGCGAAGCGATCAGGCTGCGCGCCGCCGGCCGCACCGATGCCGGCGTGCATGCGACCGCGCAGGTGGCGCATGTCGACCTCGTCAAGGCGTGGCCGAGCGACAAGGTGCGCGATGCCGTCAACGCCCATCTGCAGGCGGCCGGGGCGCGCATCGCCATCCTGAAAGCGACGGTGGTCTCCGACAGTTTCGACGCCCGCTTCTCGGCCATTGGCCGCCACTATCTCTACCGCATCCTGAACCGCCGCGCGCCGGCCGCGCTCGACAAGGGCAAGGTGTGGTGGGTGCCGAAGCGGCTCGACGCCGGCGCCATGCACGAAGCGGCAAAGGTCCTGCTCGGACGGCATGACTTTACCACCTTCCGCTCGACCCAGTGCCAGGCCAACAGCCCGATCAGGACGCTGGAACGGCTCGATGTGAGCCGACAAGGCGACATGGTCGAGGTCAGGGCTTCGGCGCGCTCGTTCCTGCACAACCAGGTGCGTTCGATGGTCGGCTCGCTCAAGCGTGTCGGCGACGGCGGCTGGAGCGCGGCCGACCTGAAAACATCGCTCGAGGCGCGCGACCGCGCCGCCTGCGGCCAGGTGGCGCCGCCCGACGGGCTGTTTCTCACCGGTGTCGATTATCCGATCGAGACGAGCCCGGAAAGGCTCTGAACTCCGACATCGTCCGGGACGGTGATGCCGAGCAACGTCTGCAGGCCGAACAGCACCAGCAGCGACGCAATGAACATGCCGACGAAAACGGCCGTGCCGACCGCTGCGCCCCTGCCCATCGTGGCATTTGTCATGCGCCAGGTCAGCACCATAGAAAGGGCAAAGAGGAACAGCGACACAAGGCTCGAAACCTGGCTTGCGGACGACAGGAAAAGCCGGATCAGCGCCGAAGGCAGCATCAGCCAGGCGGTGATGGCCGAAGCCCAGTTGCTGGCAACGACGTAGTGGACGAAGCGGCCGCCTATGCCGGCGCGCGGCGCGATGAAAGCGAGCGCAACCAGCGGCAGCACCCAGGAGCCGATGTCGACCGTCGCCAGGCGCACCAGCATGCTGAAGCGCCCCGCGAAGGCGTCGGGATCGCCGATTTCGTTGGCGATGCCGACCCAGCCGACGATCAGCGCCGGTGCTGCAACGACAATGGCGAAGAAGGAATTCCAGAAGCCGTCGGCCGACAGGTCGAGCAGGCGCAGGCCGTCGGCTCTGCCGAGCATCAATCGCCAGGCGCCCGTCAGCGAAGCTTGGGTTTCGTCCGCCGAAAGCATGCTGTTCAGCCCTGTCCGAACCAGTCTTCTATGAAGCGCTGGTAGATTTGCGTCAGCGTCTCGAGGTCGGCAATGGCGACGCGCTCGTCGACCATGTGCATGGTCTTGCCGACCAGCCCGAACTCGACCACCGGGCAATAGTCCTTGATGAAACGCGCATCGGAGGTTCCACCGGAGGTCGACAGCGTCGGCTCCTTGCCGACCGCCGACTTGATCGAGCCGCGCAGCGTTTCGATCAGCCTGTCGTCACGGGTCAGGAAGACATGGCTCGGCAGGTGGCGCCCGAC
>NZ_RZRA01000968.1:0-2058 GCF_003998945.1 Mesorhizobium sp. M7A.F.Ca.CA.003.01.2.1
CGCCTGGAGCGAGCTTCTGTTCGCGCTAATGCTGATTTCCAGCGACGACCAGAAGACCTTCGCCGTCGGCTTGCTCACCTTCATCGGCAAGTTCGCCGTCGATTGGGGACAGATGATGGCGGCATCCATCCTGGCGTTGATCCCGGTCTGCATCTTCTTCGCCTTCCTGCAACGCTATCTCGTCACCGGCCTGACCGCCGGCGCCGTCAAAGGATAGATCGATGGCCTCTGTTACGCTCGATAAGGTCCGCAAGGATTATGGCGCCGTCCGCGTCCTGCACGCGGTCGACCTTGAAATCGCCGATGGCGAGTTCGTCGTCCTGGTCGGCCCGTCGGGCTGCGGCAAGTCCACGCTTTTGCGCATGATCGCCGGGCTGGAGGAGGCTTCCGGCGGCGAGATCCGCATTGGCGAGCGGCTGGTCAATGACGTAGCACCCAAGGACCGCGACATCGCCATGGTGTTCCAGTCCTACGCGCTTTATCCGCATATGGACGTGTCGAAGAACATGGGCTTCAGCCTGCTCCTGAAGAAGGCGGAGAAGGCGACGATCGACTCCAGGGTGGACGGCGCCGCCAAGCGGCTCGGGCTCGATACCTTCCTGCAGCGCCTGCCGCGGCAATTGTCCGGCGGCCAGCGCCAGCGCGTCGCCATGGGCCGGGCGATCGTGCGCGACCCCAAGGTCTTCCTGTTCGACGAGCCGCTGTCGAACCTCGACGCCAAGCTGCGCGTCCATATGCGCGCCGAGATCAAGGCGCTGCACCAGCAACTGAAGACGACATCGGTCTATGTCACGCACGACCAGATCGAGGCGATGACCATGGCCGACCGGATCGTCGTCATGCATGACGGGCTGATCCAGCAGGTCGGCGCGCCGCTCGATCTCTACGACCGGCCGGCCAACATGTTCGTTGCAGGTTTCATCGGTTCGCCCGGCATGAATTTTCTGCCGGCGACGGTTCGCAAGGGCGCTACGTTGGAGGCCGTACTGGCCGACGGCCAGGCGCTGCGGCTGCCGGAAGACTTGCCACTGACCCACGGTGACGCCATCACCGTCGGTTTGCGGCCCGAGCATATCAAGCTGGCGGACGACGGTGCGTTGAAGGGCGAGGTGGGTGTGGTCGAGCCGCTCGGCCTTTCGACGCAGTTCTACGTCAAGCTAGCCAGCCAGCAGCTGTGCGTCTTTGCCATGGGCCGTGCCGGCGTCAAGTCCGGCGACGTGGTGCGGTTGGCGGCCGAACCGGACCAGCTGCATCTGTTCGATGCGAAAAGCGGCGAGCGCATCGGCTGAGGGGACGCAGCCGGGTCGGATGCGGGCAGCCGGATCAGGCGCCGCTATCGGGCGGGACATACACGGTAACGCTACATTTCAATTGGATAAAATAGCGGAACGTCCAAGAGACATTTCCGGAACCTAACAGGATCGCTCGGACCTTTGCGTCTAGGGCGCAAGACCTTAGTCCCGCCGTCTTCTCAAAAGAACGGAGGTCATTTCGCCGCGAACTAGGCCACCGTCGGAGTTAGTCAACACCGACGGTGGCCCCTGCAATATGGGCGAGTGGGTTGTGTGCGGATATGGTGTGATCGCGGAAGGCGATTGTAGACCGCTAACCGCGAGGGCTTCTTTTGGACAGCGGCGAGCTGTCCAACGGGTTTTCAGCCGATTTGGCCGATCGCCGCTCCTTCAGCCACAGGGACTTCTTTCTCCTTGCCAGGTTCTCGTCTCGAACGCTGTCTTCGGCGGTCACTCCGCCATGCATCGCGGCAATCACGTAGTCGGCTCTGTTGGTTCGAAAGTCGCCTTTTTGTACGGACATCGTTTTCTCCCAGTGCGAGGCATTTCCCCCCTTTTTGCCTGACGCTGAAACTAACTACTTATCCGTGGTGCAAGTCTACCAATTGGCGATTGTATTAAAACGATACACTCAGATGGTGCGATCGCACGAGAGGAGCCCATCCTGGCGAGGCTTCTTCATTGACCCTGTTGTGATCCTTGCGGGGGTGCCGCGGCGGGAGGTGTCGGAGCCTGCGGTGCGGGTTCCGTGGAAGGCGTGGCGGGG
>NZ_RZRA01000969.1:0-2052 GCF_003998945.1 Mesorhizobium sp. M7A.F.Ca.CA.003.01.2.1
GTCAAATATCTCTACGGCTGGCGGAATTCGACGGTTGCGACCGGAGGAATTGTTGAAACGAGCGATTTCGATCATTGTGACGCTGGCCCTGCTGGCCGGCTTGTCTCGCTTAGCTTGCTGCGTTGGGCAGGCGAGGGCGGGTCGGCAAGGTCGCTGACCGTCGCCGGATTTCCAACGTTTGCCTGATCCCCAGCCCATAAGCCCAACGGCCTGACCAGATCAAGGCCGGCTGATTTCATAAATCAGGAGGTTGTCCGAATCCAGCCGCTTGGTCCCGATCTTGTTGAGATAGTCGATCACCCCGTCATGATGCTCGATGAACGGCCGTTTCTGACTGTCTTCGGCATCCTTTGCCACGCCGAACCAATCCGCGCCTTGCGTGCGAAGTTCCTCAAGCTGTGCTATCGCGATGGCATCGTCCTCGACGAACCTGGACCACTCCACGTCGCCGCCACCAGGCGGAAACACCCACCCGCGCGCCCTGCTGTAATAGACTGCGACGGGATCTCCCACCTCCGGAGCGATGGCCACGACAAGATCGCCAGGTTGGGCCCTGCGCGCCAGCTCGTCGCCAAGCAACTTTCCATTCATGGCGAAGGGCGCCTTCATCGTCCGGACGAGGGGAAAAGTCGACCAGACAAGCATAGCGGCCACGATGCAAATCGACCGCAGAATTATCCCAGGAGACGGAACGGTTTTGGCTCCAAGCGTCGCCAGGACGACCGCGCCACGGCCGCAAAACATCGCAAATGGCACATGGAATATATGATAGTTCCATGGATTGGTCGTGATCTCACGTGCCGCAGCGAGATAAACAACAGAGGCCGCTGCAAGCCATATGAAAGGTATGGCCGAAAGAGCGCGTTCTTTCGATTCCGCGACTGGCTGGGGCGGTATCCAGAATCCGACCGCCATCAAAATCATGAACGGATAGCCATAAAACCACCAGACCGACGTGTTCCAAACAGATTTGAAATAGAAATCGTTGCTGAAAAACGTCCAGAATCCAGAATCCCAGATGTATCCGCTGCCCGCGACATGAAAGGGCGGATAGGTTCGCCCGAGATAAATGGCCCAGCTGTAGTAGGCGCCGATGACGAACAGGCTGACCAGTCCGCTTATGAATACTTTGGCCGCATGCTTTCGCCGATTTTGCAAAAGCCAGCAAACCATCAGATAGAATATGACGCCTCCAGCAGCCAAACCCGGTGGTTTTGCAAGCACACCGAGGGAAAAGCTGGCTGTGGCGAAAGGGAGCAGCCACGCGCTGCCTCCCGTCCAGTATTTCGTGAAAAGCCAGACGCCCAAGGTTACCAGAGCCAGCATCGAGGGGTCGGGAAGAAACGAGCTGTCGATCATGATCGCCGCCGGCATCAGCGCATAGGCAAGTGCCGCGGCGTGGGCGTGCGTCTCGCCCCAGCATAGCGCCGTTAATCTGTGCAGTGAAAACACCGTCACCAAGCCGAAAAGGGCCGCAATCATGCGGCCGAACCAGTCGTGCCAGCCAAAGAGTTGGTAGAGTATGGCGGTCAGATAGCTGACGATCTGGAACTCGCGGCCCTGATAGCTTGGCCCGGGCCCGGTCCAGCTGACCTCGGGGAAGAAGATGTTCCAGCTGCGCTGCTGGAAATTGTCGGCCATCATCGCGGTACTTGTTTCGCGCCAGCTGAAGGCATCGACCAGCGGCAAGGTTATGTTGTGGAACCTGAACAGGATCGCAATGAACAGTATCCCCAGCAAGATCGCCATGTTGGGGCTCACGGTGTTGCGAGCAGTCGTTTCCCGGACGGTCGACTGCTGCCGGTATTGCTGACCTTCGGCCTGGTTCAATTCCGGGTCGCCCGCCATTTGAAACCGCGTCCTCCCTGACGTCTGCGGATGTTGCTTTTGAGTGCGATTGTCAGAGTTGGCAGAGCATATGACACATTTCTTAATTTTGACGACAGCGGGATGCGCACATCTGGAACGGTTGTTGTCCGTCCGCTCGCAAAGGTTGACATCACCGTTCTCGCGACTGTTAAATAGTTCATACGGCTGTCAGAGCGATGATAG
>NZ_RZRA01000096.1:0-9041 GCF_003998945.1 Mesorhizobium sp. M7A.F.Ca.CA.003.01.2.1
CTTCTGGCGGATCGTCTCGTCATAGAGGATGACGCCGGAGATGTAGCGGGTCATCGCCTCCCTGGTGCGGAACATCATCTCGCGGTAATCGCGGCGGCTGTCGGCGGTCGATTCGACGCCGATGACGTCGAAGCGCTTCTTGATGGTGCCGGAACTTTCGTCGGCGGCCAGCAGGCCCTTGCCATCGGCGACGATCGCAGCGGCAATGTCTTCGAGACGTTCGCTCATTGTTGCTTCTCCTGAAACGGTTGTTCCGCGCTTAACGGAAGTCTACCGCCAAAGGAATGGCATCGGAAAGCTCGAATCGATTGAAGCCTCGGGCGGCCTTGTTCGCTCTCCGAGTGTTGATCGCCTCGGAGCCTCAGCGCTTCAACACATCGACGCCGGGCAGCGGCTTGCCTTCCATCCACTCCAGGAAGGCGCCGCCTGCGGTCGAGACATAGGTGAAGTCGTCGGCGACGCCGGCGTGGTTGAGCGCCGCGACCGTATCGCCACCGCCTGCGACCGAGACCAGCTTGCCTTCCTTGGTGCGCGACGCCGCATGCTTGGCCGCCGCCACCGTCGCATGGTCGAAGGGCGCGATCTCGAAGGCGCCGAGCGGGCCGTTCCAGACCAGTGTCGCGGCGCGGTCGATCCATTCGCCGATGGTCGTCACGGTTTTGGCGCCGACATCGAGGATCATCCCGTCGGCCGGCACATCGGAGATGGCGACGGTCTCGCAGGCCGCGCCCGCCTTGAACTCCCTGGCGACGACGCCGTCGACCGGCAGGATGATGGCGCAGCCGGCCTCGGCCGCCTCGATCATGATCTGCTTGGCGGTTGAGGCGAGATCATGCTCGCACAGCGATTTGCCGACATCGGTGCCGCGCGCGGCGAGGAAGGTGTTGGCCATGCCGCCGCCGATGACCAGCGCGTCGACCTTCTTCACCAAGTTCATCAACAGATCGATCTTGGTCGAGACCTTGGCGCCGCCGACAATGGCGACGACCGGACGAACCGGTTTTCCCAAGCCCTTCTCCAGCGCCTCAAGCTCGGCTTGCATGGTGCGGCCGGCAAAAGCCGGCAACAGATGCGCCAGCCCCTCGGTCGAAGAATGCGCGCGGTGCGCGGCCGAGAAGGCGTCGTTGACGAAGATATCGCCATTGGCGGCGAGTTTTTCGGTGAAGGCCGGGTCATTCTTTTCTTCGGCCTTGTAGAAGCGAGTGTTTTCGAGCAGCAGCACGTCGCCCTTGTTCATGGCGGCGACAGCGCTTCCGGCCGTGTCGCCGACGCAATCCGAGGCGAAACCGACGGGGCGGCCGAGCACTTCTGCCGTGGCTTTGGCGATCGGCTCCAGCGAGAATTCGGGCGAAGGCCCATCCTTGGGTCGGCCGAAATGGGCGAGCAGGATGACCTTGGCGCCCTTGGCCGATAGCTCGGCGATGGTCGGTGCGATGCGTTCGATGCGGGTGGCGTCGGTGACTTTGCCCTCAGTGACAGGCACGTTGAGGTCGACGCGCACCAGCACGCGCTTGCCGCTGATGTTGCCGATATCGTCGAGTGTCTTGAAGGCGGCCATGCGGGTTCCTTTCGCGAAAAACCGGGGGACCATACCCCGCATCGGCGACGATGCAAGGCTTAGGGCGCGCTCGAACCGAAATTTTGAAGTGGGCACGATCTTGCACTGGCGGGCGGATGAATGGCTCCGCTCAATAGCGGGTTTGTCAGCTTTCGGTTGCTGCCTTTTCCGGCGCTGGCTCTGGGGCCGGTTTCTCGTCCGCCCGCGCCTCGTCCGCCTGCGCCTCGGTCGGCTTGCGCCAATTGCGGATGAAGGCGGAAAGACGGTCGCCGATTTCTCCGGCGCTGAGGAAGACCGGCACCCGCGCCACCGGCGCGGTCGGCTCGAACGACAGGCCGAGGCCTATGATCTTCCCCTTGTCGTCGACGTCGCGGACGATCAGTTCTATCGGGCCGAGCAGGACGCGGTCGGCATATTCGGCATGGCCGCCGAGCCGCGCCGTGACCAGCGCTCCAACGGTGAGCTTTTGCTCCGCTTCGGTCAGGCCCGGCGTATAGGCTGCTTCCAGTTCGGCGGCGGGGCGCGCTGGATCGACGGCGAAGGCGCCGAAGAAATCGGCATCTTCGGGATCGACCACGGCACGGCTGGCGAACAGCTTGTCGAGCAGGCGCGGATAGCGATCCGGGACGAAAATGTAGACCTGGTCGCCGGCGGCGAGCCGGCCCATGTCCTGGAAGCGCATCGAACGGCCGTCACGCAGCACCAGCGAGGGTCGCGCCCAGCGTGGGATGCGCTCGCCGCGCGCCACCGGGCTGCCGGGTGCGACGCGATAGGCGAGAAGCTCGTGATGGGCCGAACCCGGCAATTCCAGCTCGACCTTGTCCAGCGGTCCGAGCCGCGCCGGCACGATCAAACCGAGGCGGCGCGCCAGCGGTCCGACCGTCCAGCCCTGGATGACCAGCGAAACCAGAACGATGATGAAGGCGGTGTTGAAGATGACACGGCCATTTTCCAGCCCGCCGAGCAGCGGGGTGATGGCGAGCAGGATCGACACCGCGCCGCGCAGGCCGACCCACGAGACAAAGGCGACTTCGGGGCGCGGCATGCGGAACGGGATCAGGCAGAGCCAGACGGCGACCGGCCGCGCCACGAACATCAGGAACAGGCCGAGCAGCACCGCCGGCACCATGATCGCCGGGAATTGCGAGGGCGTCGCGAACAGGCCGAGGATGAGGAACATGATGATCTGTGCCAGCCATGACATGCCGTCCTGGAAGCGCTTGAGGATGGTGACGGCGCGGATATCGGAATTGCCCGAGATGAGGCCGGCGATATAGACCGCCAGGAAGCCAGAGCCGCCAATGGCGCCGGCGGCGGCAAAGACCATCAACGACAAGGTCAGCACGAAGATCGGCAGCAGGCCATGGTCGAGATTGAGCCGGTCGACGAGACGCACGATGGCGAGGCCGCCGAGCACGCCGACGACAGCGCCAAGGCCCATGTTGAGGAGGAAGCCGAGGAAAAGGCTGGTGACCAGGACGTTGGTCTCGGGATTGGCATGAGCGGCGATGATCTCGACCAGCGTGATGGTCAGGAAGATGGCGATGGGGTCATTGGTGCCGGATTCCACCTCGAGCGTCGAGCGCACGCGTTCGCGCAGATTGATCTCGCCGGCACGCAGCAGGAAGAACACGGCGGCCGCATCGGTGGAGGCGACGGCGGCGCCGAGCAGGAAGGATTCCAGCCAGGTGAGGTCGAGCAGATAGTGGGCGGCGGCGCCGAACAGGCCGGTGGTCAGAATTACGCCGAAGGTCGCCAGCGACAACGCCGGGCCGGCTGCCTGCCGCAAGGCGTTGAGCGGCGTGCCGAAGCCGGAATCGAACAGGATGACGGCCAGCGCCAGTGAGCCGGCAAAATAGGCGATGCGGGCATTGTCGAACTGGATGCCGAGACCGTCGGTGCCGGTGGCGAGGCCAATGCAGAGGAACAGGAGCAGAAGAGGGGCGCCGAAGCGGAAGGCGATCAGGCTCGAAAACGCGGCGGCGACGACAAGCGCTGTGCCGACCAGCGTGACGAGATAGATCGCATGCTCCATCCTGAAATCAGCCCCTCAAATTTGTCTGTCTCCTGCTTTGCGAGAGAGTGGGGCGAAGACGTGACCAGTGCAAGGCGGCAGGGTGGCTTTTTGGTCTATGCCGCTGATTTTCGGATGTTTTGGCGCCCGGGACACAATTTGGGAAGGCGCAAGCTGCGCTCATGAAAAACGCCCGGGCAAAGCCGGGCGTTCCAAGTCTCGAAAAGAGGGCTTTGTGATCAGGCGATGGTCTTGCCGAAGGCGACCGATGTGTCGCCCATGCGGTTGGAGAAACCCCATTCATTGTCGTACCAGGAGAGCACCGATACGAAATTGCCGTCCATCACCTTGGTCTGGTCGAGCGCCATGATCGAGGAGCGCGGATCGTGGTTGAAGTCGATCGACACGTTCGGGTGATGGGTGACGCCGAGAATGCCCTTGAGCTTGCCGTTGGAGGCGGCGATCACCGCTTCGTTGATCTCCTGCACCGTGGTCGACCGCTTGGCGATGAACTTGAAATCGACGACCGAGACGTTCGGGGTCGGCACGCGGATCGAGATGCCGTCGAGCTTGCCCTTGAGGTCGGGCAGCACCAAGCCGATCGCCTTGGCGGCACCGGTCGAGGTCGGGATCTGCGACAGCGCCGCGGCGCGGGCGCGGTAGAGATCCTTGTGCATGGTGTCCAGCGTCGGCTGGTCGCCGGTGTAGGAGTGGATCGTCGTCATCATGCCTTTTTCGATGCCGACCGTTTCGTGCAGCACGGCTGCCAGCGGCGCCAGGCAGTTGGTGGTGCACGAGGCATTCGAGATGACGATATGATCCTTGGTCAACTGGTCGTGGTTGATGCCGTAGACCACGGTGAGGTCGGCGCCTTCGGCAGGGGCCGAAACGATGACGCGCTTGGCGCCGGCGGTCAGGTGTGCCGCTGCCTTGTCGCGGGCGGTGAAGATGCCGGTGCATTCGAGCGCGATGTCGATGCCGAGTTCCTTCCACGGCAACTGCGTCGGATCCTTGATCGCGGTGACCTTGAACGTCTCCTTGCCGACGGTGATCTGGTCGCCGGATACCGAGACTTCATGCGGGAAGCGGCCGTGCACGCTGTCATAGCGCAAGAGGTGCGCATTGGTCTCGACTGGGCCGAGGTCGTTGACGGCGACGACGTCGATGTCCTTGCGGCCGGATTCATGGATAGCGCGCAGGATGTTGCGGCCGATGCGGCCAAATCCGTTGATGGCAACTCTGACGGTCATAATTCTCTCCCTGGGAGTTGGAGGGCGGACGAGGGGTCTGCAGTTTCATAGCGGCGGAAGCAGAAAGAATCCAGCCGCACTGGCGTGGATTTAAATCGATTAAGTTGAGCCAGCCCGGCGAAGCCGTTTTCGCGGTTTCGCCGAACTGGCCCAGAATCTTACTTGGCGTGCAGGCGGGCTTCCGCCGCCTTGGCCGCGGCCTCGGCGGTAATGCCGAAATGCGGATAGAGTTGCTCGATCGTGCCCGACGCGCCGAAGCGGGTCATGCCGACGAAGATGCCGTCTGAGCCGATCAGATGATCCCATCCCTGGCGGATGCCGGCTTCGATATTCTGGTCGCCGACCTTGCCGAAACAGCCGCCGACGGACTTGCCCCCGACATCCCCAAGCGTGGCGCAAAATTCGCCTATGTCAGGTGCGACATCGCGGACCTCGACACCCATACAGCACTTGTCGATGCCGCGATGCGCGCCTTCGGCCGCATCGACTGCCTGGTCAACAATGCCGGCGTCGGCGCCGTGGTGCGCGGTGACCTCTTGGACCTCAAGCCGGAGAATTTCGACCGCACGCTGGGCATCAACCTGCGCGGCACCGTCTTCCTCAGCCAGGCTGTCGCCAAGGCGATGCTGGCTGCGCCAGGCGATCAGAGATCCATCATCACCATCACCTCGGTCAGTGCTGAAATGGCGTCGCCGGAACGGCCGGACTACTGCATCTCGAAGGCCGGGCTTTCGATGTGGGTGAAGAACCTGGCGTTGCGGCTTGCGCCTGAAAACATCGGCGTCTTCGAAGTCCGGCCCGGCATCATCCGCACCGACATGACCTCAGGCGTGACCGCCAAATATGACGCCCTTATCGACGGCGGCCTGGTTCCGGCCAAACGCTGGGGCGAAGCATCGGACATCGGCGCGGTGGTGGCGACGCTCGCCGGCGGCAAGCTCGGCTTTTCGACCGGCTCGATCATCAATGTCGACGGCGCGCTCTCGGTGCCACGGCTATGAATGGATCAGGAAATGACTGACTATATCATCGTGGGCGCCGGTCCTGCCGGCTGCGTTATGGCCAACCGGCTGAGCGAAGATCCCAGCAATTCGGTCCTGCTGCTGGAAGCCGGCGGCAAGGACTGGCACCCCTACATCCACATGCCGGCGGGCTTCGCCAAGATGACCAAAGGCATTGCTTCCTGGGGTTGGTCGACCGTGCCGCAAAAGCACATGAAGGACCGCGTCTTCTGGTACACGCAGGCCAAGGTCGTCGGCGGCGGCTCGTCCATCAACGCGCAGATCTACACGCGCGGCAATGCCCGCGACTACGACGCCTGGGAGAAGGAAGAAGGCCTCGCCGGCTGGGGCTATCGCGACGTGCTGCCCTATTTCAAGCGCGCCGAAAACAACCAGCGCTACGCCAACGACTTTCATGGCGACCAGGGCCCGCTCGGCGTGTCCAACCCGATTTCGCCGCTGCCTATCTGCGAGGCCTATTTCCGTGCCGGCCAGGAGATGGGCATCCCCTTCAACCCGGACTTCAACGGCGCTGCCCAGGAAGGCGTCGGCTACTACCAGTTGACCCAGAAGGATGCCCGACGCTCCTCCGCCTCGGTCGCTTATTTGAAGCCGATCCGCAGCCGCAAGAACCTGACCCTCCGAACCGATGTGCTGGTGACGCGCATCGTCGTCGAGAACGGTCGCGCTATCGGCGTCGAGGTGGTCGACAGGCCGGGCGGCGACAAGAAAATCCTGCGCGCCGAGCGCGAGGTGATCGTCTCGTCCGGCGCCATCGGCTCGCCGAAGCTCCTGATGCAGTCGGGGATCGGCCCCGCAGACCATCTGAAGTCAGTCGGCGTCACGCCGGTGCATGACCTGCCCGGCGTCGGCTCCAACATGCAGGACCATCTCGATTTGTTCGTCATCGCCGAATGCACCGGCGATCACACCTATGACAACTACGCCAAGCTGCACCGCACGGCCTGGGCCGGTCTGCAATATCTGCTGCTGAAGAAAGGCCCGGTGGCCTCCAGCCTGTTCGAGACCGGCGGCTTCTGGTACGCCGACCCGACCGCCGCCTCGCCCGACATTCAGTTCCATCTCGGCTTGGGATCCGGCATCGAGGCCGGCGTCGAGAAGCTGAACAATCCAGGTGTCACCCTGAACTCGGCCTTCCTGCGGCCGCGCTCACGCGGCACGGTGCGGCTGAAGAGTGCCGACCCGTCCGACCACCCGCTGATCGATCCGAACTACTGGTCCGATCCCTATGACCGCGCCATGTCGATCAAGGGGCTGCGACTGGCGCGCCAGATCATGCGACAGAAGGCGCTTGCCCCTTACGTGCTGCGCGAAGTGCTGCCCGGGCCGTCGCTCGCCAGCGACGACGAGCTGTTCGACTATGCCTGCCGCACCTCCAAAACCGACCATCACCCGGTTGGCACCTGCCGCATGGGCCATGACGACATGGCCGTGGTGACACCGGATCTGCGGTTGCGCGGCATCGAGGGCCTGCGCGTTTGCGACGCCTCGGTGATGCCGCGCGTGCCTTCATCCAACACCAATGCGCCGACAATGATGGTCGGTGAAAAAGGAGCCGATCTGGTCCTCGGCCGCGAGCCGCTGCCGCCGGCGGTGTTTTCCGGAAACCGGGCTGCTTAGCCGCTGAGGAGCAAGACATGATCAGGCACTGTGTTTTCGCTAGATTTCGCAATGATGTCGCCGCTACCGAGCGCACGGCGGTCCATGCCGATCTCGAGGCGCTGCGACAGCTGATCGACGGCATGGACGCCGTAAAATTCAGCGCCAATGTCAGCCCCGAGCCGTTCGCACGCGGCTTCACCCATGGCTTCACCATCGACTTCCGCGATGCTGCCGCGCGCGATGCCTATCTTGCGCATGAAGCGCACCAGCGCGCCGGCGCACGCCTGGTCGCTGCCCTGGAAGGCGGCACGGACGGGCTGATGGTGTTTGATCTCGAAATCTAGACTCACCATCAAGCCACGATCGAGTTCATCGACAGATGGCACCGGTCGCTCCTCATCGCACCTCAGGGGCGTTCGATCAAATGAGCCGCGCGAAAA
This sequence comes from Mesorhizobium sp. M7A.F.Ca.CA.003.01.2.1, assembly GCF_003998945.1. Taxonomy (NCBI): domain Bacteria; kingdom Pseudomonadati; phylum Pseudomonadota; class Alphaproteobacteria; order Hyphomicrobiales; family Phyllobacteriaceae; genus Mesorhizobium; species Mesorhizobium sp. M7A.F.Ca.CA.003.01.2.1. The sequence continues at coordinate 7,887 of NZ_RZRA01000096.1, forward strand.
AGTGACCACCGGTCTTCCCTGAACTGGCTGATAATTCCTCACATCGATGATGGTGGAGGAGGAAGATTTGCCCCTTAATTCGCAGCAGAAGAAGACCGTCCTCGCCTCGTTCCTGGGCTGGACGCTCGATGCTTTCGATTTCTTCCTTCTGACATTCCTGCTCACCGATATCGCGACCGAATTCCACGCCGACGTGCCCGCGGTCTCCAAGGCGCTGTTCCTGACCTTGGCCACACGCTTCATCGGCGCGTTCTTCTTCGGCATGCTTGCCGACAAGTACGGGCGCAAGCCGATCCTCATGCTCAACATCGTGAGCTATTCGGTGATCGGCGCGCTGGCCGCCTTCTCACCCAATCTCGGCATCTTCCTCGCCCTGCGCGCGCTGTTCGGCATCGCCATGGGCGGCGAATGGGGGCTTGGCAGTTCGCTGGCCATGGAATCCATTCCGCCGAGCGCACGCGGCATGGTCTCCGGCATCCTGCAATGCGGCTATCCGGCCGGCTATCTGCTGGCGGCGGTGGTCTATGGCCTGCTCTATCAGCAGACGATCGGCGGCTACACGATCGGCTGGCGCGCCATGTTCCTGCTCAGCTTCGTGCCGGCGCTGATTGTGCTCTTCATCCGCTCGCATGTGCCGGAATCGCCGGCCTTCGTCGAAGCGCAGAAGACGGCTCGACCGGGCATGTGGGAAACCCTGCAGAAACACTGGGGTGTCGCGCTCTATGCCGTCGTGCTGATGATGTTCTTCAATTTCTTCAGTCATGGCACGCAGGACCTCTACCCGACCTTCCTGAAGAAGCAGCACGGCTTCGATCCGCATACGGTGAGCTGGATCACCATCGTCGCCAATATCGGCGCCATCGTCGGCGGCCTGGCATTCGGCGCGCTGTCCGAAAAGATCGGCCGCGTCAACGCCATCACGCTGGCCTGCCTGATCGCCTTGCCGTCGATCCCGCTATGGGCCTACTCGACCACGCCGTTCATGCTCGCCATCGGCGCCTTCGTCATGCAGGTCGCGGTCCAGGGCGCCTGGGGCGTCATCCCCGTGCACCTCAACGAGCTTTCGCCCGGGGCGGTGCGGGCGACCTTGCCCGGCTTTATCTATCAGGCGGGCAATCTCGCCGCGTCCTATGGCGGCCACTATCAGGCAGGAAT
>NZ_RZRA01000970.1:0-2051 GCF_003998945.1 Mesorhizobium sp. M7A.F.Ca.CA.003.01.2.1
AAGCATGTCGTGGCCTGCGCCAACGGCACCGACGCGCTGCTGTTGCCGCTGTTTGCAGCCGGCGTCGGCCCGGGTGACGCGGTGTTCGTGCCGAGCTTCACGTTCGCCGCCACCGCCGAAGTGGTGGCGCTGGCCAAGGCCGCGCCGGTGTTCGTCGATGTCGACCCGCACAGCTACAACATCGACATTGCCAGCCTCGAAGCGGCCATTGCCATGATCAAGAAGGAAGGAAGGCTGAAGCCGAAGGCAATCATTCCCGTCGATCTGTTTGGCCTTGCCGCCGATTACGAGGCGATCATGGCGATCGCCAACCGCGAAGGCCTGATGGTGATCGAGGATGCCGCCCAGTCGATGGGCGGTTCGCTCGACGGCAAGATGTGCGGCTCCTTCGGTGCGGTCGGCTCGACCAGCTTCTATCCGGCAAAACCGCTTGGCTGCTACGGCGACGGCGGCGCGATGTTCACCAATGACGATGCGCTGGCCGAACAGCTTCGCTCGTTCGCCTTTCATGGCAAGGGCGAGACGCAGTACGACAATGTCCGCGTCGGAATCAATTCGCGGCTCGACACGATACAGGCGGCGATCCTCATCGAGAAGCTGGCCATTCTCGAAGACGAGATGGTCGCCCGGCAGGTCGTGGCACAGCGCTATGCCGATGGGCTTGGCGACGTCGTTACCGCCGCCCGCAATCTGGACGGCAGCCGTTCGGCCTGGGCGCAATACGCCATCGAGACGCCGAAGCGCGACGGGCTGAGGGCGCATCTCGGCGAAAAGGGCATTCCGTCTGTCATCTACTATGTGAAGCCGCTGCATGCCCAGGTCGCTTATCGCGATTATCCGCGCACGCCGACCGGCCTTGCCGTTTCGGAAGACCTGCCGAAGCGGATCCTGTGCCTGCCGATGCACCCTTATCTCAGCGAAGCCGACCAGGACCGCATCATCGAGACGATCCGCAACTATATAGGCTCGAATTCGGCGCAGGCAGCGGCCGAGTAAGCTACCGGGCCTTCTCAGGCGGGGCTGACCCCTGCCCCGCCGCTGGCAATGAAATGCGGATTGGCGAAATCCTCGTCGTCGCTTTGCCGGCGCTTCCCATAGACCAGAGGCTGGCCATCGAGCGTGCGCGTCATGCCACCGGCGGCGCGCAGGATGGCGTCGCCTGCCGCCGTGTCCCATTCCATGGTGCGGCCGAAGCGCGGATAGACATCAGCCTCGGCACTGGCGAGAAGGCAGAATTTCAAGGACGAACCGACCGAGACGATTTCGGCGGCACCAAGGTCGCGAATATAGGCCTCGGTTTCCGGCGTGTTGTGGGAACGGCTGGCGACGACGGCCAGAGGCGCCACGGCCCTTCTCACCGAGATCGGCCGGCGGCCGACGATCTGGTAGCCGCCATCGATTTCGAGAGATTCCGCCCTTCCCGGCAGGCCGGAAAAGAAGCGGCCCGCGCAGGGCGCAAAGACGACGCCGACTTCCGGCACGCCATCGCGAACCAGCGCTATGTTGACGGTGAAATCGGTGCGGCGGTTGACGAATTCCTTGGTGCCGTCGAGCGGATCGATCAGGAAGAAAGCCCCATTTAGGTCGGGCGGCACGATACCGGCGGAAGCTTCTTCCTCGGCCACGCAGGGGATATCGGGAAATGCGGCACGCAGTCCGGCGAGAATGATCTTTTCGCTCTCGCGGTCCGCCTCGGTCACCGGCGAGGCGTCGGACTTGCGGTCAACCGCACAGCCGGCGTGGAACACGCGCATCACCTCGCGCCCGGCCGACAAGGCCAGGCGCTCGAAGATTTCAAGCATCAGCCTGTCGTCAGATGCCGCCGCCGCTATCGTATTGGTCTTCGGCAATGTCGCGCTCGTTCAGCCAGTGTTCCAGGGCGTCGACCATCTCTTCGGCCGATTTGCCGAGTGTCTGCAGATGGATCTCCGGGGTTTCCGGCGCTTCATAAGGGGAATCGACGCCGGTGAAATTCTTGATCTCGCCATTCAGCGCGCGCGCATAGAGGCCCTTCGAGGAATGCGCCAGGCGTGATCCGAAGGGCCTCTATG
>NZ_RZRA01000971.1:0-2050 GCF_003998945.1 Mesorhizobium sp. M7A.F.Ca.CA.003.01.2.1
CCGCTGCGGGTGACGCTGACACCGGTGCCCTCGAGCTGCCGGCGCAGTTCGGCCTCGTTCTGGTCCATCGTGGCGCCGATGGCGCCGCCGGCCAGCGCGCCGATGCCGGCGCCGATCAGTGCGTTGCGGCGGTCGTTGCCACCGGCAAGCAGGCCAAGGTTGGCACCCGCCAGGGCGCCAAGGCCGGCGCCGGCCGCCGTGTTGGAAATCTTCTGGTCGCCTGTATACGGATCGGTGGTGGTGCAGGCGCTCACGAGCACAGCCGTCGCCACGACGACGAGCACAGTCTTTTTCATAGGATGGTCCCTCTCCAAGTCACGCCTTGCGGTGGCGCCAAATCAGCCCTTCCCGCGACTTGTACCATGAATTGCGGCGAAAAGCGGAACGGCAAAAGCGCCGTTCACGGCTTTTCCCGAGTGACCAATACCCGGTGGTGGCGCCGCATCGCCGTGCCGGAATGGTTTGGATAAGCTACCAGAGGTTCTTGCCGTCTATGACAACCACTTCGACCTTGTCGAGATCGAAATCATCGAACAGCCGCGAGTTGACGCTGATCTTGGGATTGTCGAAATCCGGCTCGCCTGTCGACCAGTCCGGCGTTTCGGTAAAGGTGCCGCAGCCGCAGGTGGCGCAAAAACCGTGCTTTACGGTCTTCGACCCCCAACGATAGAAAGAGACGTTCTCCATCGGGCTGGTGAGCTTGAATTGCGAAGGCACGTAATAGGCCCAGAGCGAGCCGCGTTTCGAGCAGAAAGAACAGGTGCATTGCGTCACCGTCTGCGGTGCTTGCGAAACCTCGAACGTCGTCGCCTTGCAATGACAGCTTGCCTTGATGGTCATCAACGAACTCCTCCTGTCGCCGCCACCCTGTGCGGCAAAGGCAGCATAAAGAGGTGCTCCTGACAACTGTCTGTCAGCAAGCATCACCGGCGCTACCGCGACAGGCGCGTCTCAGCAAGCCCGTCCCGTCACACGCGATCAGGCGGACGTAGGAATGCGCTCCTATCGTCAATACGAGCGCGGCGGCACGAACAGGCAGATTGTCCTGCCGGCGTCGAGGCCCCCCTGGTGCGCGCACCAATGGAACTCGCCGTCCGGGCTGTCCTTGACACGCTTGTCGGTCATTGGAACGACCTCACCCGTTCCGGCGATGACATAGCCCTCGGGTTTCTCCAGCACTTCGCCTGTATGGGTCGTGCGACAATCATAGTTGGCGCAGCATGCGAACGGATAACTCCAGCCTTGTGGCTTTGCCGCCGTGGGCGTGGCGTCATGCGCGAAGGCAGGTGCCGTCAGCATTGCCATCGCGCCGATCGCGAACAGGGAAAACAAAAGTCGGCCAGCCGGTTGAACGGCATTGGCCGATCTGAGTGTGGCAGCAGACATGGAAACGTTCCTTTCAAACGAGCATCAAGCGTTTCGCTTGCCCGTTCCCGGAACGTATCTTCCCAGTGGCCGGATCGTCGGGTCGCAGATATGCCGCGTCCGGCCATAAATGCTTTTTCTCTCCCAGCCCTTGGATGCTGGGCTGATTCCTTGGTCGGCGCAAGAACATGCATTCCCGACATCGTTCTACAGACGTCAGGCATCCGCTACCGCCGACGAGATGAGGCCAAGGTCAATTCCCGGCAAACGGGCGTCGAATAAACGGGATTGGCCCGCTGTGGTTCCAGCCTATTGCTGGTCGGAGCCGGCAATCACGTGCTCTTGATACTGCGGCAGGTCATCGGTGATGGTGAACCAGCCCGCCTTCGAACCGACGAAGATGTGCTCGGTTGGACGAATGGATGGGTCGTCGACGAGCGTTCCCATGGCGACATGGACATAGGCGCCGTCGCGCACGAGCGAATAAAGCAAGGAGCCGCACTGGCAGCAATGCGCGTTGTGGCCGCTTTGGTCGCCGAAGATCAGGAGTTTGTCCTCGCCTTCGGTGAGGACAAACTTTTCACGCTCGATACCAGCGAAAGGCTTGAATGCCGAACCGGTGGTGCGCCGGCAGTCCGAACAATGGCAATTCGCGGCATAGAGGAATTCGTCGGCCACCTCGTAG
>NZ_RZRA01000972.1:0-2040 GCF_003998945.1 Mesorhizobium sp. M7A.F.Ca.CA.003.01.2.1
GGTTGCGGTTGATGGTGAAGACCACCTTGCGGGGATCGACGACGTTGCCGCCGATGATGTCGAGGCCGGAACCGGTCGCGCCACCCATGAAGCTGCCCTTGTAGCCCTCGCGGCCCTTGCGCTCGATCTTGGCCGACATTGGCTGGGTGAACATACCGACCCGGCAGCCGCCGTCGAGCGACATGCCGACCTTGCCGTCGGGCGTCGAGCCGGTGAAGCTGCAGTTGAACTTGGTGCCCTTGTACTTGCCGGCGACGATTTCGCCGGGACCGATCCACTTGCCTTCGGCAGACTGGAAGAACTGCTTGTCCGGCTCCGCCGCAGAGGCCACTCCGGCAATGCCGACGACTGTCGTAATCACCGTTGCCAGGGACAGGACGCTGGATAGAATTACGCTTTTCATCGACGACACCCGGCAACAAAGATGCTGTTTGGAACCGGTCTGACCATGAACAAGATTGGTTAATGCTTCGTCACCGCGGGGCCGCCGCAGAGCAGTCCGGTAACGATTCCGAATGCCCGGACACTCCAGCCCGGCTCACTTGCCGGAGGGGGTCGTTGCACCGTCTTTCCTGGTTGCGAACGATGTCAGCGCCGAGAGGAAGTCGCCCAATCCGGGACGTTTGGCGGCGCTGAAGGGCAGGGGTCGAGCCGTCTCCATCGCGGCGATGCCGATGCGCGCCGTCATCATGCCGTTGACGACGCCCTCGCCAAGCTTGGCCGAAAGGCGCGCGGCCAGGCCGTGGCCAACGATCTGCTGGACGACACTGTCGCCGACCGCGATCGAACCGGTTACCGCCAGATGCGCCAGAACGCTGCGCGCCAGGCGGAAGAAACCCAGCGTTCCCGGCCGTCCGCCATAGAGTTCCGACAGGCGCCGAATGAGCCGCCCGGCCTCGAACACGACATAGGCAACATCGACCAGTGCGCGTGGACTGACCGCCGTCACCAGCGAGACGCGTTTGGCAGCTTCGAGAATCATCACTTTCGCTCTGGCATCGAGTGGTCCGAGAATTTCAGCCTCCGCCAGGCGCACGAGATTGCCGCCGTCGATGATTTCGCCGCGCAATTCGGCCAGCTCGCGCCGGCCGGCCGCGGTCTCGGGTTTGGCCGAGACAAAGGCCGACAATTCGTCGACGACCGATCGTGCCGCCTTGGGATCGTCGCGGGCGATCGCATCGAGCGCCCGCTTCTGCAGCTTTTCGACCTCGGCGAGGCGGGCGATCGCCAGGAATTCGCGAATCAGGATCACCACAAGCGCCAGCACGGCGATGGCGGCCATGCCGGCGGCCAGCCAGCCCAGCCACTCAGCGCGCGCAAAGAGGTCGCGTATGAGCTGGTCGGTCCACAGGCCGACCGCCAGCGAAACCAGCACGCCGAAGGCGCCGAAGAAGATGCTGCCGAGCAGCGAGCGTTTCCTGGGGGCGACGGCTGGTGGCGGCTCCGCGGCAATGATGTCGGGCTCGTCGAAGACATCGACTTTCGCCGGAATGACCATCGCGACATGGGTTTTCATCGCGCGGGGTTTGCGCTGGGTGTCGGCCTGGATGTTGCGCGGCTCAGGGGCCGCTTGTCTCGGTGGGGCTTCCGGTTCGATGCGGAATGCCGCCGGCTTGCGGGGCGCGGTCATGCCAGATGATCTCCGATCAGGAACTGCAAGGCACGGTCGAGCCTGATATGCGGCAGCGACAGCGTGACGCCTTCGGCCGTGCGTTCGAGCTTTGGGGGACGGAAACGGACGAAGCGGATTGCAGGGTCCGCGGAGTCCTGCCTGTGATCGGCTCCCGAAACATCGAAAACCGCATCAATATTCTCCGGTAAGTCACCGGGAAATATGGCTGTTTCAGTTTTTCCATCGAAGGTTTCGCCGTTGATCTTCTCACCGGCTATCGGCGTGCCGATGATGACGGGAAGCGTCTCCCGGCCTTGCCTGACGGTGCCTTCGCGCGTCGCGCGCACCGCCGCCATGGCGACCACATCGACATCGGCGCCGGTGAAATTCGCCCGTGCCACGGCGCGGTCGGCAAGCCGCCGCACGAT
>NZ_RZRA01000973.1:0-2035 GCF_003998945.1 Mesorhizobium sp. M7A.F.Ca.CA.003.01.2.1
GCTCGATGTCCAAGCCGTTAAGGGCTATGTGGCCACGGCTCACGAGCAGTCCGTGACCAGCTTCCTGATGAACATCATCCCGTCAACGATTGCCAGTGCCTTCGCGGAAGGCGACATCCTGCAAGTCCTGTTCTTCTCGGTCCTGTTCGGCATTGCTTTGGCGATGACCGGAGAGACGAGCAGGCCGGTCGTTACCTTTCTCCAGGCGCTTACCGCCCCCATTTTTAAGCTCGTCGGCATTCTGATGAAGGCTGCACCCATCGGCGCCTTCGGCGCAATGGCCTTTACGATCGGCAAATACGGAATCGGTTCGGTGGCCAACCTCGCGATACTGGTCGCGACGTTCTATCTTACCGCCTTCCTCTTCGTGTTCGGGGTTCTCGGCGCGGTCTGCCGCTACAACGGCTTCTCGATCTTTTCTCTCGTCCGCTACATCAAGGACGAGCTGCTGCTTGTCCTGGCAACGTCCTCCTCGGAGGCCGCGCTGCCCTCGCTAATGGAGAAGATGGAGAAGGCCGGCGCCGCCCGTTCGGTCGTAAGTCTCGTCATCCCTACTGGATACTCATTCAATCTGGACGGTACCAATATCTACATGACGATCGCCGCCCTCTTCATCGCCCAGGCGACGAACACAGATTTGTCAATTGCCGATCAGATCCTCCTGCTGCTAATTGCGATGCTTTCCTCGAAGGGTGCGGCAGGCGTCACCGGCGCCGGCTTCATCACATTGGCCGCTACTCTCTCTGTCGTGCCGAGTGTTCCCGTTGCCGGAATGGCTCTAATTCTTGGCGTGGACCGCTTCATGTCGGAATGCCGCGCGCTGACGAATTTAGTCGGTAATGCGGTGGCATCGCTCGTTGTCGCTCGCTGGGAAGGCGAATTGGACCAGTCACGGATGGAAACCGCTTTCCGCGGTTAGGGTTACATCAAACTGGCTCCCCGCAAGCAAGATCGCAACAGCGCGACGTGTAAGTAGCGGCCTTGACACAACAGTCGAATTGCCAGCCTCCAAAGAGCGCTGGAAATAGAGTACTAACGCAGTGAGTAATACAACACCATGAAGCCCCTAAGCAAACGAACGGTTCACGGAGACTCATCTGGGTGCGCATGGAGCGCTGTTCGTCGAATGCGCTATCCGCGGGGTGGGGGAACTATTTCAGCTTGCCGCCCCAAGCCGTCGCGGGAGCGCACCGGATGATGGAGGACCGGCCGATCAGAATCGCTAGGGGAAAGCGCGTCACAATAGCCGATCTCGCCCGCGAAGCCGGAGTCAGCGTAGCAACAGTCGATCGGGTTCTGAACGTCCGCCTTCCGGTGCGAGAGGAGACCGCCCAGCGGGTCCATGCGGCCGCGCACGCGATCGGCTATCATGCTGCCGGTCTCATCAAACAGCGCTTGCAGCAGCACCTGCCGCACTACAAGCTGGGCTTCATCTTGAGAAAACCTACCCACGATTTCTACCAAGATTTCGCTCGCAAGATCGAAGAGTCGGTCAGTATGGCTAAATCCTTCCACGGCCTTCCGATCATCGAGTTCGCGCAGTCACATTTGCCGCGTGACCTGCTCCCGCTTCTTAAGGACCTTGGGAGCCGCTGCCAGGCGATCGCCATGGTGGCGGCCGATCACCCGAAAATCACAGCATCAGTCGAGGAGCTCAAGGCGAAAGGTATCCCGGTATTTTCGCTGCTATCCGACTTCGCCGATGGCGTGCGCGAGGGCTACATCGGCCTCAACAACAGCAAGGTCGGACGGACTGCCGCTTGGGTGTTTTCCAAGGCCGCAAAACGGCCCGGCAAGGTGGCGGTGTTTGTCGGAAGCCATCGCTTCCAGGCGCATGCGACGCGGGAAACGGCCTTTCGTGCGTATTTTCGTGAGAACGCGCCAAAATTCGAGGTGCTTGATGCGCTCGTGAACCTTGATGAACGGCAGCTCACTTACGAAAAATTGCTGGATCTTATGCAGCGGGAACCAGAGCTCGTCGGCTTCTATATGGCCGGCGGGGGGATAGAGGGGGCAATTTCCGCGCTCCGAGAAG
>NZ_RZRA01000974.1:0-2033 GCF_003998945.1 Mesorhizobium sp. M7A.F.Ca.CA.003.01.2.1
GTCCACCACGGTTCTGGCGCTGCTGCTCGGCATACCGGCGGCGATCGGGCTCGCCTGGGGCGATTTTGCCGGCAAACGGATCCTCTATGCGATCATCGCCGCGCCCTTGGTGACGCCAGTCGTCATTGTCGGCGTCGCGGCCTTTTCATTCTTCGCCACACTGGGACTCGTTGGCAACAAGCTATCGATCATTCTGGTGCATACGGCCATGGCCGTGCCTGTGATGCTGACGACTGTCGTCGCCAGCCTTTCGACCTTCGACCGGACGTTGGTTCGCGCGGCGGCATCGCTCGGCGCCGGCACCATGCGCACATTCTTCAAGGTAGTGCTGCCGCTGATAGCGCCGGGCGTCATTACAGGGGCCATCATCGCCTTCATCATCTCTTTCGACGAAGTCGTCGTCGCAAGTTTCCTCTCGACGGGCGCAGAGCGAACCTTGCCTCGCATGATATTCTCCGGGGTGCGCGAGTCCATCAGTCCCGCCATCGCGGCCGTCGCCGTGCTGCTGATCGCTTTCTCGGCAATCCTGCTTGTGGTCATCGCCATCCTGCAGAGCCGCTCACAAACTCTTCGCGCAAAGGCATCGGCATGAGACTGGTACCCTCGGTGCAGCAACTAGAGACAGAGATGACGGCCTGGCGGCGGCATCTGCATGCCAATCCAGAACTCGGCTTCGAAGAGTTCGAGACGGCACGTTTCGTGGCGGACAAACTGCGCTCGTGGGGCATCGAGACGACCGAAGGTGTCGGCCGCACAGGCGTCGTCGGCACGCTCAGGGGCAGGCTCGGCGCTGGTCGCAGCCTGAGCATTCGCGCCGATATGGACGCCCTGCCGATGACCGAGGCGCGGCCGCTGCCGCATGCGTCCCGCGTCCCCGGGAGGATGCATGGCTGCGGCCATGACGGCCACACGACAATGCTGCTCGGCGCAGCGTCAGCACTTGTTCGCTCGCCCGACTTCGCCGGCACGGTGCATTTCATCTTCCAGCCGGCCGAGGAGGGTCGAGGTGGGGCGCTTGCCATGCTGGATGAGGGCCTTTTCCAGCGTTTCCCCTGCGATGAAGTTTACGCGCTGCACAATTGCGAACGGCCGCTCGGCGAGATCGCCGTCCACCGCGGAACGGTGGCCGCGGCGGCCGATCGCTTCGAGATCGTCGTCCACGGCAGGGGCGGCCATGCGGCGACACCGCATCTGGCGATCAATCCACTCCCCATCGCCGCGCGCATCCTGCTCGCAATCGAAGCCCTGCCCGGCCGCCTGACCGATGTGCACGCTCCGGCAATCGTCACCGTTGGCAGCCTGCGCGCAGGCGAAGCCTTCAACACCATCCCCGATACGGCGTTTCTGACCGGCACCGTGCGCACCTTCGACCATCAGGTTCAAAAGACGCTGGAGACGGCAATCCGCCGCATCGCGAAAAACGAGGCTGAAGCTTTTGGCGCCAGCGTCGACATTCTCTATGAAACGCCCTTCGCGCCGACGATCAACACCCCGGCGCAAGCCGATGCGATGATCGCGATTGCGAACGAGGTGATGGGACCGGAACGTCTCGTCGTCGATCCGCCTCCCGAGATGGGCTCGGAAGATTTCTGCTACATGTTGGAACAGCGGCCGGGCTGCTATTTCTTGCTCGGCCAGGCCGACGATGCGCATCAGGCTGCGGCTCACGACACCAACTACGACTTCAACGACGCAATCCTGCCGATTGGCGCCAGCCTTTGGGTCAGGCTGGTGGAGCGCCGCCTGTCGGCCAGAGGCGCATCGTGATGCAACTGACGGAAAAGGACATTGTTTGGCGAAGCCATTGGCTGCGGCAGGTCCTGCCCGAGGACCCAGACCTTGCGCCTCCGCTCGAAGAGGCAACGCAGGCCGACATCTGCATCGTCGGCGGCGGGTATCTTGGATTGTGGACGGCCATCCGCCTCAAGGAGCACAATCCAGGCTTCGATGTTGTCATTTTAGAGCGCGACATTTGTGGTGGTGGCCCGAGCGGCCGCAATTCCGGAATGGTGCTTTCGGCATGGACCAAATAC
>NZ_RZRA01000975.1:0-2032 GCF_003998945.1 Mesorhizobium sp. M7A.F.Ca.CA.003.01.2.1
CTGCCTGTTCAACGTGCCGCTGGCGGTGTGGATCCTCGAAGGCTTCATGTCGGGTGTGCCGAAGGAAATCGACGAAACCGCCTATATCGACGGCTATTCGTTCCCGCGCTTCTTCGTCAGGATCTTCATGCCCCTGATCGCCAGCGGCATTGGCGTGGCCTGCTTCTTCTGCTTCATGTTCTCCTGGGTGGAACTGTTGATTGCCCGCACGCTGACCACCACCGACGCCAAGCCGATCGCCGCCACCATGACCCGCACGGTTTCGGCCGCTGGCATGGACTGGGGCCTGCTCGCCGCCGCCGGCGTGCTGACGTTGATCCCCGGCGCGCTCGTCATCTGGTTTGTGCGCAATTATATCGCCAAGGGCTTCGCCCTGGGGAGGGTTTGACGATGAATTTCGACCTCACCTGGATGGCGTGGACGTGGCCGACGGCGGCCTTTTTCGGGACCATCCTTCTGCTGCTGTGCGGCATGGCGGCTTGGGAATACGCTTCGCCGGGCGGCAATCCGCGCGTCGGCGTGCTGCGCTTCGAGACAACGCGCGGCGACCGTCTTTTCCTGTCGCTGCTTGGCAGCGCCTTTATCCATCTCGCTTGGTTGGGTCTTGTCGGATCCAACCTGTGGTGGGCTCTCGCTCTCTCCGTGGTCTACGCCATTGGCGTGTTCCGCTACGTATAGAGGGGGAAACTGTTGGAGCGACCGCGTGCCGGCGGCCGCTCCAGATCGCACTTGAACCTTAAAACTGTGGAGGAAACACATGCGAAGGCAATTTTTAACATCAACGACGGCCCTTGTCCTGTTGCTGGGCGTGGGCAATGCCTATGCCGGGATGGACGAGGCAAAGGCTTTCCTGGACAAGGAAATCGGCCCGCTCTCGACGCTCGACCGCGCTGGCCAGGAAGCCGAAATGCAGTGGTTCATCGATGCCGCGAAGCCTTTCGCCGGCATGGACATCAAGGTCGTTTCGGAAACCATCGCCACGCACCAGTATGAATCGCAGGTGCTGGCGCCGGCCTTTACCGCCATCACCGGCATCAAGATCACGCATGACGCCATCCAGGAAGGCGACGTCGTCGAGAAGATCCAGACCCAGATGCAGACGGGCCAGAACCTTTATGACGGCTGGGTCAACGATTCCGACCTGATCGGCACCCACTGGCGCTACCAGCAGGTGCGCAATTTGACCGACTGGATGGCGGGCGAGGGCAAGGATGTCACCAACCCGAACCTCGACCTGAAGGATTTTATCGGCACCTCGTTCACGACCGCTCCGGACAAGAAGCTCTACCAGCTTCCCGACCAGCAGTTCGCGAACCTCTACTGGTTCCGTTACGACTGGTTCAACGACGAGAAGAACAAGGCGGACTTCAAGGCCAAGTACGGCTACGACCTTGGCGTTCCCGTCAACTGGTCTGCCTATGAGGACATCGCCGAGTTCTTCACCGGCCGCGAGATCGACGGCAAGAAGGTCTATGGCCACATGGACTACGGCAAGAAGGACCCGTCGCTCGGCTGGCGGTTCACCGACGCCTGGCTGTCGATGGCCGGCAATGGCGACAAGGGCCTGCCGAACGGTCTGCCGGTCGATGAGTGGGGCATCAAGGTCGACGAGAATTCGCGTCCGGTCGGCTCCTGCACGGCGCGCGGGGGCGACACCAATGGCCCGGCCGCCGTCTACTCGATCCAGAAATACCTCGACTGGCTGAAGGCCTACGCTCCGGCGGAAGCCCAGGGCATGACCTTCTCCGAATCCGGCCCGGTTCCGGCGCAGGGCGCGGTTGCCCAGCAGATCTTCTGGTACACCGCCTTCACCGCTTCGATGGTCGATGCCGGCGCCAAGGCGGTGCTGAACGACGACGGTACGCCGAAGTGGCGCATGGCGCCGTCGCCGCATGGCGTCTACTGGAAGGACGGCATGAAGCTCGGCTATCAGGACGTCGGCTCCTGGACGCTGATGAAGTCGACCCCGACCGACCGCGCCAAGGCCGCCTGGCTCTACGCGCAGTTCGTCACCTCGAAGACAGTCGACGTG
>NZ_RZRA01000976.1:0-2031 GCF_003998945.1 Mesorhizobium sp. M7A.F.Ca.CA.003.01.2.1
GGACGACGTGCTGTCGACCATGGAACCTGTCATGCGCGGGGTCTTCGAGACCTTCGCCAACGGCAAGCCGGTGACGCAGAATTTCCAGCGCATTCCCTATGATGTGGCCATGCGCAAATACGGCTCCGACAAGCCGGACCTGCGCAACCCGATCGAGATGCAGGCCGTCTCCGATCATTTTCGCGATTCCGGCTTCAAGGTGTTCGCCAACATCCTGGCCAGCGACCCGAAGGCCGAAGTGTGGGGCATTCCCGCCAAGACCGGCGGCAGCCGCGCCTTCTGCGACCGCATGAATTCCTGGGCGCAGGGCGAGGGCCAGCCGGGGCTGGGCTATATCTTCTGGCGCAAGGAGGGCGACAAGCTCGAAGGCGCCGGTCCGCTCGCCAAGAACATCGGCGAGGAGCGCACCGAGGCGATCCGCCTTCAGCTCGGCCTTGCCGATGGCGACGCCGCCTTCTTCGTTGCCGGCGACCCGAAGAAGTTCGTCTCCTTCGCGGGGGCTGCGCGCACCCGTGCCGGCGAGGAGCTGAACCTTGTCGACCGCGAGCGTTTCGAGCTGTGCTGGATCGTCGACTTCCCGTTCTTCGAGTGGAACGAGGAAGAGAAGAAGATCGACTTCGCCCACAACCCGTTCTCGATGCCGCAAGGTGGCATCGATGCGCTGAATGGCGAGGACCTGCTCGGCATCAAGGCGTTCCAGTACGACATGGTCTGCAACGGTTTCGAGATCGCCTCAGGCGGTATCCGCAACCATCTGCCCGAAACCATGGTCAAGGCGTTCGAGACGGTAGGGCTGGACCGCGCCACGGTCGAGGAGCGCTTCGGCGGCCTCTATCGTGCCTTCCAGTATGGCGCACCGCCGCATGGCGGCATGGCCGCCGGCGTCGACCGCGTCGTCATGCTGCTGCTCGGCGCCAAGAACCTGCGTGAGATCACCATGTTCCCGATGAACCAGCAGGCCTATGATCTGTTGATGAATGCACCCTCGGAAGCGAGCCCGCAGCAGCTTCGCGACCTGGCGCTGCGCGTTGCCGTGCCCAAGAAGGACGCCTGATCGCGCGCTTTGGGCGATGCTTTAAAGAACCGCCCGAACCGATTCTTTCGATTCGCTAATCCCAAGAAAAAGCCCGGCATCGCTGCCGGGCTTTTCGCATAGCGAGATCGCTTCGATCAGTCTTCGTTGGCCTTGACGGTGACACCGAGCGTCTTGGGCAGATCGAGCGGGTTGGACATGGCACCCGCCATGATCAGCGCGAACGGCACGGATGCCGGCGGCTCGGCCGAGATTTCGAGGCTCTTCGGATCGTCGAGGAATTTGCTGACCGCGGCCGTAACCTGCGCAGTCAGTTCCGGATTGTTGAGCTGCGCCATGCCGAACGGCACGATCGCCTTGGCCTGGTTGGCGATGTCCTTGCCGGACATGCCTTGCTGCTTGCCGACATAGTCCAGAACCTTGTTGGTCAGCGAATCGTCGTCGAAGCGGATCGAGGCGCTGTTGAACGAAAGCTGCTGCAACAGGCCGAGCATGGCCATGCCTTGCGCCGAATTGTCGGCGCCTTCCGGCTGTGCCGCCATCTTCTTCTGCATTTCCTGCAGCGACTTGATGAAGTCCAGCGTGTAGCCGCCGAGATTGAAGGTCATGCCGAGCGTGCCGGCATTCTCGACCGAGATGTCGTATTTCGACAGTTCCATCTTGCCGTCCGTGGGCTGCCAGGTGCCGGCCATTTCGAGATTGCCCGCGATGTTCTGGTAGCCGAGCGCGTTGATGACTTCCTTGGACTTGGGATCGTCCACCAGCGTCAGGTCGGCATTGAATTTTTCCGTGGTGGCGGTGAATTCCATCGCCTTGCCGTCCGCCGGCGGCGTGATCTCGATGGCAAGCCCGTCCATCGAGAAGGCGGTCTTGTCGGCGACCTTGACGGTCATGTTCGAGAGTTCGGCGGACTTGTACATCATCAGCGAGCCCAGCGGGCCGGTGGAACCGTCGGCCGGAACTGTCATGTCGTGGATGACGAAGGGGCTGAGGTCGAG
>NZ_RZRA01000977.1:0-2030 GCF_003998945.1 Mesorhizobium sp. M7A.F.Ca.CA.003.01.2.1
CTGTTGTCCCATCCGCCTGATGCAACCGGCCTGACCGGAAGATCCTTCCACTTGGGAAATTGCGTGGCGATCAATCGGCTGACAAGCGTTATGTCGATGTTCGGCTTGCTGACCATCGAGCCTAGCGCGGAAACTCGAGCCCCATTTCGCGGTAGCGCTCGGGGTCGTCGCCCCAGTTCTCGCGCACCTTGACGAACAGGAACAGGTGCACCTTCTGTTCGAGGATGCCTGCTATCTCCATGCGCGCCGCCTGGCCGATGGCGCGGATGGTCTCGCCCTTGTGGCCGAGAACGATCTTCTTCTGGCTGTCGCGCTCGACATAGATGGTCTGGTCGATGCGCACCGAGCCGTCCGGCTTCTCTTCCCATTTCTCGGTCTCGATATGCGAGGAATAGGGCAATTCCTGATGCAGCCTGAGATAAAGCTTCTCGCGCGTGATCTCGGCCGCGAGCTGGCGCATCGGCAGGTCCGAGATCTGGTCTTCCGGATAGTACCGGGGACCGACCGGCAGAGACTCGGCCAGATAATCGAGCACGTCCTTGCAGCCGGAACCGGTCAGCGCCGACACCATGAAGGTGCGCTTGAACGGCACCCTTTCGTTCGCTGCCGCCGACAGAGCCAGCAGCGCTTCGTGCTTGACGCGGTCGACCTTGTTGAGGATCAGCACCATCGGCTGGCGCACATCCTTCAGCCGTTCGAGGATGGCGTCGGCGTCGCCCCTGATGCCGCGCTCGGCGTCGATCAGAAGCAGTACGATATCGGCGTCCTTGGCCCCACCCCAGGCGGTGGTCACCATCGCCGTGTCGAGCCTCCGCTTCGGCTTGAAGATGCCGGGCGTATCGACGAAAACGATTTGCGCATTGTCATGCGTGGCGATGCCGCGCACGATGGCGCGGGTCGTCTGCACCTTGTGGGTGACAATCGACACCTTGGCGCCGACCAATTGGTTGACCAAGGTCGACTTGCCCGCATTGGGCGCGCCGATCAGCGCGACAAAGCCGGAATGCGTGGCGGCGGCTGTGGTCGCCGGCTCTTCGGTAGCGGTCATGCCGCGCTCCCTTCACTGGAGGGCCGCGAGCCCCCCGATTTTTGGGCCGATGCGGCGGCCCAAACGCCTTCGCGCACAAGAAATGCCGAAGCCGCCGCTTCTTCGGCCGCCCTGCGCGAGCCGCCGGTGCCGCTTATCGGCGCAAAGCCGCGGACCTGCAAGGATACAGTGAAGACCGGCTGATGGTCGGGTCCCTCGCGCTTGTCGATCACATACTCGGGTCTGATATCGCTGGTCTTGGCAATCCATTCCTGCAGATCGGATTTCGGATTGAGCGGCTTTGCGATCACCGTATGCGAGCGCGGTTCCCAATAGCGCAGGACGAACCGCCGCGCGGCCTCGATGCCACCGTCGACGTAAACCGCCGCAATCAGCGCTTCGACCGCATCCGCCAGATAGTTTCCGCCCGAGCCGCGCGACCGCATCTTCAAGGCAGAATCGGCGCGGACCAGATCCTCCAGCTGCATTTCGATGCCGATTTCGGAGCAGGTCCGCGCATCGACCAGCGCATTGAAGCGCGGCGCGATTTCACCTTCCGGCGCATCGGGAAATTTTTCGAAAAGCATATCGGCGACGACAAGCCCGAGCACGCGGTCGCCAAGAAATTCAAGACGCTGGTTGTTGGTGGCCGCCTTGACCGCACTGGAATGCGTCAAGGCGGTCTCAAGCAAACGGATATCCTTGAAGACGTAACCGGTCTTGGCCTTCACCAAACCGGCCAGTGTTTCGCCTGTCGGGCGCTTCAAAGCCATCAATTGACGAAGTGGAACAGGCGCGAAGCGCGCATCAGCGACGGCCATTTCCAGATTTCGAGAGGGCTCGCCTTGCCGGCGATCGAGAAGAAGACAAGATTGGCGCGGCCAACCAGATTTTCCGCGGGAACGTAGCCGACGGTGAAACGGCTGTCGGCGGAATTGTCCCGGTTGTCGCCCATCATGAAATAGTGGCCGGGCGGCACGTCGAATTCGCGGGTGTTGTCGCC
>NZ_RZRA01000978.1:0-2018 GCF_003998945.1 Mesorhizobium sp. M7A.F.Ca.CA.003.01.2.1
CATCAGCACGACACCGTCCATCGGATTGCCGCGGATCGCTTCCTCGACATCCATCGAGGCGAGATTGCGGAACAGCATCGCCGTCGGGCGCAGATTGGATTCGCCGCAGGAGAAGACCGGGAATTCCAGCGGCAGGCCGCCGGCTTCCAGCACGCCCGCCTTGATGTGCTCGATCAGGCCACGGAAATGCACGTGGCAAGGCGTGAATTCGGAGAAGGTGTTGCAGATGCCGATCACCGGGCGGCCGTCGAAGGCATCGTCGGGCAGGCCGTTGTTCTTCATCCAGCTGCGGTGAATGAAGGCGTCCTTGCCCTGCCCGCCGAACCAGTGCTGCGATCGTCTCTTGGTCATGGTTTTCCCGGAATTCAGGCTGGATGCTGGAGCTGGCTCAGCCCACCATCTACGACGAGCGTGGCCGCATTCATGAACGGGCACTCGTCGGAAATCATGAACACCGCAGCCAGCGCAATCTCGCGCGCCGTGGCGATGCGGCCGCCAGGATGTAGCGCCATGGTGTTGGCGCGTGCTGTGGCCGGATCGGCAAAGCTGTTCCAGTAGTCAATCGCCTTCTGGGTTTCGACATAGCCGGGCGCCAGCGCGTTCACGCGCACCCCTTGCGCCGCATATTCGAGCGCCAGCGATTTGGTCAGGCCGAGCAGCGCGTGCTTGGCGACCGGATAGGGAAAGGTGTGTGGGATGATGGTGAAGCTGTGCGTCGAGGCGATGTTGAGGATGGCGCCGCCGCCGCTCGCGATCATGCCCGGCAACACCGCCTTGCTGCAATTCCAAGCGCCCTTGACGTTGACGTCGAAGTTGCGGTTCCATTCCTCCTCGGTCGCCTCGAGCGGCGTCGAGAACACATTGATCCCGGCATTGTTGATCAGCGCGTTTATGGGGCCGATCTCGGCGGCCGCTTGGCTGACGGCAGCGGCAATTGCGGCACCGTCGCTGATGTCGGCTGCCGCATGCCCGACATGGCCGCGCGGCACGGCGAGGCCCGCGACGGTCTTGTCCAGCAGTGCGCCGTCGCGGTCGACCAGGAACAGTCTTGCGCCTTCGGCAAGGCAGGCCTCGGCGATCGCCAGCCCGATGCCTTGCGCGGCGCCGGTCAGGAAGATGCGTTTGCCGGAAAGGCGCTCAGCCATGGTTGTCGCTCCAGTCGAAGACGGTCATTGCGAATCTTGCTCTGAGAACCTCGCCGGGGGAAAGTACCTTGATCCCCATTGGGTCGGCATCGAAATGCTTCAACGCATTTGGGGTATGGCTCATCGGCTCCAGGCAGAAGAAGCTTCGGTCCGTGTCCGGCGCAAAGAGCATGTAGCGGTCGAGCTCCGCGTCCGCCTCGATGTCGATCCCCAGACAGTGCTCCGGCCAGATGATGCGCGCGATGCCGCTCCACCCTTCGAAGCCATTGTTCAGCCAACGGTCGGGCAAATGGCGCGGCGTTGAGAAATCGACATCGGCGGCAATGGCGCTCCTGGACGCTGGAAGGTGCCCGTCGCGCTCTGTCCACCAGGTTTCGGCCGGCGCAAACAAGGTCGTCCGCGGCGTGCGCGGAAAGAATGGATGGAAACCGAGGCCGAATGGCAGTGGAATGACGCCGGTATTTTCGACGGCAAGCCGGAGTTCCAGCCGCGCGCCGGCGAGCCGGAACGACTGTCGCGCATGGTAGACATAGGGCGAGTCGACGCCGCGCGGATGATCGAAGGCCAAATGGAGGCGGTCGACGCGATGCTCCTCGACCTTCCAGTTCGCCTGCCAGCCGTCACCGTGAATATAGAAAGGATCAGTCGTGTTGGGCGCCAGCGTGAAGTTTTGACCGCCGCAGGAAAACGCATTGCCCTCGACGCGATTGCCGATCGGCACCATCGGAAAGCAAGCGCAGTGCACAACGTCGAACTCGGCCTCGCCTTGGTAGGGACGCAGGAATGGCACCCCGTCGGCCGTATGGCCGTTGACGATTGCGCTGCCAGAGGGGCTGATCTCGACGCACAGCCGATTGCTTTCCAGTAGTATTC
>NZ_RZRA01000979.1:0-2017 GCF_003998945.1 Mesorhizobium sp. M7A.F.Ca.CA.003.01.2.1
CGACAAGGCCTTCTACCGTGAAGTGCAGATGGTCTTCCAGGATCCGTACGGGTCGCTGCACCCGCGCCAGACCGTCGACCGTCTGCTGCAGGAGCCGCTTGCCATCCATGGCTTTGCCGACGGCGAAAAGCGTATCCAGCGGGCGCTCGACGAAGTCGGCCTCGGCAACGGTTTTCGGTTTCGCTATTCGCACCAGCTCTCCGGCGGCCAGCGCCAGCGCGTGGCGATCGCGCGTGCGCTCATTCTGGAACCGTCGATCCTGCTGCTCGACGAGCCGACCTCGGCGCTCGATGCCTCGGTGCAGGCGGAAGTGCTCAACCTGCTGGAAGAGGTACGCAAGCGCCGCAAGCTGACCTTCCTGATGGTCAGCCACGACCTCGCCATCATCACCCATATGTGCGAGCGGCTGATGGTGATGCAAAGCGGCGAGGCGGTGGAGAATCTGGCGGCGGCAGACCTTGTCGAGCGCCGCGTGACCAAGGACTATACGCGCAATCTGTTGCGGGCCAGCGACGGGTTTGTGAGAACCGCTTGAATTCGTTTTCTCTTTTGCGCCGAACAACCATCTTGGGGAATTCCCATGGAGGAATGGAAGTTTGCGGATCCGCCCAATGTCGCGGTGTTTGTGGATAGGGCAGTCGTTACCCGCGGCGATTGGATTACATACGTCTCACATGACGATGACGACGGCAGTTGGCAATTCCACAACAGCGAAACCGGACCTGTTGACGAAGGCGATATCATGATCGTCAGCTTGCAAAACGTTGTGCAGCGGGACGAAAGCATCCAGGCGTTGGCGGACTTGCCAGAAGGCTGGCACGCTTGGCGCACCTCGAAATCGTCGCCATGGCAACGCGCCAGGTCGCGCCCTGTGCCCTCCAACGACAACGAATGATCAGGCAAAGCCTTAGGCTGAGCCTTGCGCCAGTTCGCCGCTCTCCAGAACGGGTGGCTCTTCCCGGCCCTTCGGCTCCTTGATCCTGAACCACGTCACATAAAGCGCCGGCAGGAACAGCAGCGTGATTGCGGTACCCGCGATGATGCCGCCCATCATCGCATAGGCCATCGGACCCCAGAACACTTCACGCGCGATCGGGATCAGCGCCAGGCTGGCGGCCGCCGCCGTCAGTGCGATCGGCCGCATCCGGTGTTCGGTCGCTTCGATGACCGCCGCCCAGCGGTCCTTGCCCTCTCGAACAAGATCCTCGATCTGCACGATCAGGATGACCGAATTGCGGATCAGGATGCCGATCAGCGCCAGCACGCCCAGGATGGCGACGAAGCCCAGCGGCGCTCCGCTCGGCACCAGGGCCGCCACCACGCCGATCAGGCCGAGCGGCGCCACCGCCACGACCAGGAACAGGCGCTGGAAGCTTTGCAACTGCACCATCAGGATCGTTGCCATGACGAACAGCATCAACGGCACGACGGCGGCGATCGGTCCCTGACTTTTGGCGCTCTCCTCGACCGAGCCGGCGGTGGCGATCGAATAGCCCGGCGGCAGCTTGGCGGTGAAGGCATCGACCGATGGCTTCAGTTCGTTGACGACCGTGGCCGGCAGCACGTCGCCGACCAGCCCGGCGCGCACGGTGATGGTCGGGATGCGATCGCGTCGCCACACCGTCGGTTGCTCCAGATCGTAGCGGAAGTTGGCGACCGCCGCGAGCGGGATCGCCTCGCCGGTGCTGGTCGGCAACTGCATGTTCTGCAACGTCTCGATCGAGCCGCGTTCGGCCCCGCGGGAGCGGGCCACGACATTGATCAGGTAGGTCGCGTCGCGCACCTGCGTGATGGTGGCGCCGCCGACCGTACTGTTCAGCGCGCTGGCGATGTCGGAGGAGGTGATGCCGAGCTGGCGTGCCTTGTCCTGCAGCACGTCGACCCTCAGCACCCGCTGCGGCTCGTTCCAGTCGAAGGTCGGCGCAGCGAGCTTTGGATTGGCGGAGATGACACCGGCGAATTGCTGCGCCAGTTCGCGCACCGTCTGGATGTCGGGACCGCCGACGCGGTATTGCAC
>NZ_RZRA01000097.1:0-8962 GCF_003998945.1 Mesorhizobium sp. M7A.F.Ca.CA.003.01.2.1
GTTATCAAGCTGACCCTATATATCGTTTCCCAGACAGCTCTTCTTAATTTCCGATACTTCTTTTCCACGCAACACCCCACTACGCGGATAACGCACGGCTAACGCGGCGTCCGCTCTGATAACGACGATGGCGAAGGCGCGATCCGCCTCCTTGGGCAGGTTGGCAGCCGTCACAGATGGGGCCGGTCGAACCCGTCGGCCAGCGCCCCGAGGTGAACGAGCCCTCCAGTCGCCATCCCTGCGCATGCGTTAAACCACAATACGTCAGGCTCGATCACCGTCCTCCTCCGTTTGAATGACGATCCGGCGTGCCGGCCTGACGGTCGTCAATTTGCCGCCTCTGGAAGTCTGGGAGACTGATGGTCTGCTCGGGTGATTGGTGTATCGGGGCGAGATCAAATACAGAATACAGAACGACAAAAGGTTTGATTGATCTAAGTTGTTGCTCCGCATCAGGTATTTTGTGTCAACGACCGTGGCGTCTTTGAAAGTGTGTGGAAGCAAGGACATAAGCCCCTTTTGCGTGTTCCATTCTGGACTGCGTTACTAGCGTGAATTGCCGTTTTTTGGGGGAGTTATCCCCAGCCTGTGCACGCTGCGGGTCGCGTTTCGTTGGTCCTGCGCCACGAATCCGCTGCATTTTCCTCAAAGTCGACGTATGTAAGCAGAGCGTAATAAGGGGGG
The DNA here is from genome assembly GCF_003998945.1 of Mesorhizobium sp. M7A.F.Ca.CA.003.01.2.1. NCBI lineage: Bacteria > Pseudomonadati > Pseudomonadota > Alphaproteobacteria > Hyphomicrobiales > Phyllobacteriaceae > Mesorhizobium > Mesorhizobium sp. M7A.F.Ca.CA.003.01.2.1. Next base: position 685 of record NZ_RZRA01000097.1, read on the forward strand.
CGACGGATAGCGGCTGCTATGCGCACCAAGAAAGGTTTGAGCCATCACAATTTACGGAAGTAACGGCGCGGCAGTGTCGCGCGAACGACCGCTGGTCATGAAAACATCGGGGGCCGGTTCTCCCGAGCTGCGTTCCGCCATTCTCGCCTGCATGCCTGGGCTGCTTGGCGTGGCGCTGTTTTCGGCAGTGATAAACATTCTCGCCCTGACCGGTTCGGTCTATATGTTGCAGATCTACGATCGCGTTCTGCCGTCGCAGAGCGTTCCCACCCTGGTGGGATTCACGATCGGCATGCTGGGCTTGTATGCGGTCTACGGGCTCCTGGATTTCGTGCGGCTTCGCGTGCTGGTCCGCATCGGCAGTCTTCTCTATAGAAATTTGCAGCAAAAGGTGTTCTCCATCTCCCTGTCCTTGCCGCTCAAGGCAGGACGTGATGCGGGCCGCTTGCAGCCTTTGCACGATCTTGACCGACTGCGCGGCTTTCTTTCCGGAACGGGACCGACGGTCATCTTCGACGCTCCGTGGATCCCTTTTTATCTGGTGATCATTTATTTGCTCCATCCTTTGCTCGGCTTGTTGGCAACCGTCGGCGCGATCGCCGTGGTCCTCCTGACGGCGGTTGCGGAAGTCTTTAGCCGTGGTCCGGCCGCGCGCGCCTCCGAAGACTTGTCGTCGCAACGGGCGCTTGCCGACTCCGCCCGGCGCAACGCCGAGGTTGTTCATGCAATGGGGCTTTCTGGTCGACTGGCTCGACGCTGGAGCGACGTCAGCCGCGCATATCTTGGTCAGCAGGAGCGCCTCTCGGATGTCGTCGGTGGCGCCAGTTCCTTCTCGAAGGCGCTTCGCATGGGTCTGCAATCCGGCGTTCTGGGGCTCGGTGCCTACCTGGTCATCGGCGGTGAAGCTTCTCCTGGGGTGATTATCGCATCTTCCATATTGCTCGGCCGGGCCTTGGCCCCAGTTGACGCGGCCATTGCAAACTGGAGAGGTTTTCTATCGACCCGGCGCAGCTATAGCGAACTGGCAGCTGTCATGGCTGCATTTGGCAGTCAGGACGATCCGATGGAATTGCCTCGTCCACAGGCACGATTTGCCGTCGAGCAACTGACAGTCGCGCCGCCCGGCCTGACAAGACCGACCGTTGTAAATGTAAGTTTCCACCTGTCGAGGGGGGCTGGAATGGCCGTCGTCGGCCCGAGCGGCTCCGGCAAGACGACGCTGGCCCGTTCGTTGGTCGGGGTGTGGAAGCCGCTCCATGGCTCGGTGAGATTGGACGGCGCCTCTCTCGATCAATGGAACTCGGAACATCTCGGCGCCCATATCGGCTACATGCCGCAGGATGTGGAGTTGTTTGACGGCACGGTAGCAGACAACATTTCGAGGTTCCGAGGCAAGACGGATCCAAAAGGCGTCCTTGCGGCGGCAAGAGCCGCCGGCGTCGAGAAAATGATCATGCAACTCCCTCAGGGATTTCAGACCCGCATCGGGGAGGGGGGAGCAGCCCTGTCGGCAGGGCAGAGGCAACTCGTGGGTCTCGCCCGAGCCCTTTATGGCGAGCCGTTCCTTGTCGTGCTCGACGAACCGAACTCGAACCTCGACGTGGATGGAGACGCTGCCCTGGCCGGCGCCATACGGGCAGTGCGTCAGCGCGGGGGCATCGTCATTGTCGTTGCGCATCGTCCCTCGGCACTCGCCAACATCGATCAGGTGCTGGTTATGTCGAACGGGACGGTTCATGCCTTTGGCTCGCGCGAGGAGGTCTTGGCGAACGTGCTCCGACCTTCACCGCCTGTTTCACCTCGGCCATCTTCTTTGGCGCCGATACCGGGGGTTGCCGGGCATGCATGAGGCTCTGCTCGAAACATTCGTCACCTTCTCGTCCTATGCCCGGACCCTTCGTGGCAGCAAAGGACCTGCCGTGAGCTCGCCAGATCTGCCGGACGGTATACGGGCCAACCTGATATTCGGCTTGGTGATTACAGGTCTGCTGGTCCTCGGCGGCGGCCTGTGGCTGGGATTGACCAAGATCGCCGGCGCCGTGGTTGCACCGGCCACCGTGGTGGTAGAAAGCAACGTCAAGAAGGTCCAGCATCAAACCGGAGGAACAGTGGGCGGGATCTTCGCGCAGGACGGAGATCATGTGCGAGCCGGCGACGTGCTGGTCAGGCTGGATGACACGCTGACACGCGCGAACCTGCAAATCATCAGCGAGGATCTCGATCGCGCGACCGTTCGCCTCGCCCGGCTGGAGGCCGAGCGCACGGGCTTGGCGGAAATGCAGCTGCCGGTCGGCCTGAAAGCGCGAATGAACCAACCGGAGCTGGCTGCGCTCGTCAACGGCGAACGCGCTCTCTTTGAAACGCGCTCTTCGGCTTTGGCTGGACAGAAGGCACAGCTGAGAAGCCAATCCCAGCAACTTGAACGTCAGATCGACGGTCTTAAAGCGCAACAGAGCGCGGTGGATGAATCGGTTGCCCTGCTGAGCAAGGATTTCGCCGACGTTGATTCCCTCTACGCCAAAAAACTCGTCTCCAAGGAGAGGGTAAGCAACATCAAGTTGGATGCCACCCGGGCCAGGGGAGAATCGGGTCGCCTCGCTGCAGCAGTAGCTGAAGCCAGGCGCGCATCAGCGAAACGGGGTTGCAGATGCTGCAGCTGGATGACCAAAGGCGCACCGACGTGACGACCGAACTCCGCGAGACCGAAGCCAAACAGACCGAACTCAACGAACGGAGGATTGTGGCGCAGGATGAACTGACCAAGACAACGATCCGCGCGCCACAGTCCGGAACGATACAGGAATCGGCTGTCCATACCGTCGGCGGCGTTATCGCGCCTGGCGAGATGCTTATGACCATCGTACCTGATACCGACGATCTTGTGGTGGACGCGCTGATCCCTCCGTCGCGGGTCGACGATGTCCGGCCTGGGCAGCCGGTATCAATCCGTTTTCCGGCGTTCGACGTGGGAACCACTCCGGTCTGCCAAGGGTCAGTGAAACACATCTCGGCAGATCTGATTAAAGACCCGCAACGTCAGCTTTCCTATTTTTCGGCGCGTATCAAGGTTGAAAGCAAATCGAGCTGCCTGACCGAAGCGAAGGTGCTGAGGCCAGGTATGCCCGCCGAGGTTCATATCCGCACCGACGAACGCAATGTCTGGTCTTATCTGTTGAAACCCTTTGCGGATCAGATGTCCAAAGCGTTTACGCAGTGATGGCGAGGTGGAGGAGGGCGTGACCAATAGGATATCGGGATTTCTGGCGGCCCGACGGCTTTTGGGGGCGGGCGGCCGTCGAGCCTAACCGGCGACGCGGGGATGAAGCGCCTCCGGCTGGAGGAAACATGCGCGTTGTGTGACGCTACCGCATCATTCGAATAGCGAGGCTGGTTTACCGTCCCCAGACAACGGCATTCTCATGCCGTTTGATGATGTGCTTCAGGTTTTCGAAGGCGGTCGTGACGTGGCCGGCGAAGCGCTCTGCCGCCGGTGAGCGTGGTCCGCTGACCCGGCGAAGGATACCGAGTGAGCGGCTGGGCTGCGGGATTTCATAGGGCAGCACCGTAACCCGGCTCTCCTTGCGCTGCGCGAAGACTACGGAGAATGGCAGCACGGCCAACGCATCGGTTTCGGCAAGGAAGTTGATCACGCTCATCAGCGAGCCTCCCGAATAGCGGATGTTCAGGTCCGACATGCCGATGCTCATCAGGATCATCTGCAGGTCCGACATCAGCGGAGAGCCGGGCAGGGGAGCCACCCAGGGAAAGCTGGTCAGGTCATGCGCCCTGAGGCGGCGATTTCGCAGCAGGGGATGATCGGGCCGGCAAGCCACGACATTGCGTCCGGGCAGGATTTCGGTGAATTCGAAGCCGGGACCAAGGTCGAGCACGCCGATCGGCACGATGCCGAGGTCGATCTGGTTGCTGTCCAGCGCCGCGACCATCTCGGGCAGGTTCATGTAGCTCTGCTGAACGGTGACCTCGGGTTCGAGCTTCTGGAATTCTCCGATCATCCGGCTGATCATCGCGTCCATGAAGAACGGCACGCCGCCGACACGGACGACACCTTTGGTGCCTTTCATGAAGCCCTGCACCGCATCCGACGCCTTGCGCGACGCGGTGATGATCGTGCGGCCCTGCGCCGCCAGCTGGAAGCCGAGCGGCGTCGCCTGCAGCGGCCGGCGGCCCTTGAGGAACAGCGGCTCACCCACCCGCGCCTCCAGCATGGCCAGTGATCGGCTGACCGCCGGCTGGGTCAAGCCCAGCATGGCGGCTCCTTCCGACACGCCGCCGGCATCCAGCACCGCGGCGAGCTGCATGAGGTGGCGCTCGTTCAGCTTCATAGCAAAACGCTATACAAGGGACGTCACATCTCATCAAGCATCGCGTCGGGCCGTGCTATCCCGCTTGGCAAGGGGAAGGGAGGCCCCGGCGGAATGCACGGCCAGCACGACCCGAAGCGGGATGAGTCCCCCAAGGCGATATCGACGCAGGCCGAGGAATTCTCGCGGCGCCTGACGGCAATGGGCCAGTCCCGCCTGGCGGCGGCGGCGCAGGCAGCCGTGGATGGTTTGCACGCGCTGATCGTGGAGTTGCGGCCCTCCGGCGAGGAATTCCGCCAGGCGATCGATTTTCTGACCGAGGTTGGCCACTACGCCGATGCGCGGCGCCAGGAATGGGTGCTGTTCGCCGACGTCCTGGGCGTGTCTTCGCTGATCGAGGATCAGAACAGCCCGCGCCCCGCCGGAGCGACACCAAACACCCTGGCCGGGCCCTTCTACCGGGCCGACGTGCCGGAGATGCCACCCGGCGCGAACATCTCGCGCGATCACAAGGGCGAGCCGCTGGAGGTCGCGGGCCGCATCGTCGCGCTCGACGGCGCGGGGGTCGGCGATGCGACGGTCGAGATCTGGCAGGCCAATGCCGAGGGTCTCTACGAGAACCAGGAACCCGACCGCCAGCCGGAATTCAATCTGCGCGGACGCTTCCGTACCGATCCGCAGGGACGGTTCCGCTTCACGACGGTGAAGCCGAAGGGCTACACGCTGCCGTCGGACGGACCGGTCGGTCAATTGATGTCAGCGCTGGGCCTTGGCCTCGAGCGGCCGGCCCATATCCATTTTCGCGTCTCGGCGGAGGGCTTCGAGACGCTGACGACCCACATCTTCGACCGGTCGGACCCTGCGATCGGCCGGGATGCCATCTTCGGGGTCAAACCCGAACTCATGGCCGAGTTCCGCGCGCTGCCGCCCAATGGAGGAAAACGCAAGCACGCGCTCGACCTCAACCTCGTGCTCTGCCCGCAGCGGCGGAGCGATACCGAAACCTCTGGGAGGAGATGACCGATGGCACGTATCAGCGGCTACCACCATTTGACGCTCTCGACCGACAGCGCTCAGGAAGATTTTGATTTCTATACCAAGGCGCTCGGCCTGCATTCGGTGAAGCGCACCGTCTTGTTCGACGGCGTCATCCCGGTCTACCACCTCTATTACGGCTCGCCCAATGGCGATGCGTCGACGATCATCACCACCTTCCCGTTCCGCAAGCCGGGCGTCTATGGCCGCCGCGGGTCCAATCAGTCGCGCACCATCATGCAGTCGATCCCCAGGGGCGCCGCGGATTTCTGGGTCGACCGGTTGAATGCGCGCGGCATCGAGGCCATCAAGATCACCCGTTTTGGCGCCGACCGTGCGGCTTTCGCACATCCCTGCGGCATCCCGCATGAGCTGGTGGAAAGCGACAGGGATCCCCGCGCGCCCATCACCAACGAGGCGCAGGGCATCGGCAAGGCCCACGGCATCAAGGGAATCTACGGCGCCGTGGTGGCGGTGATGGACCGCACCGCCATGGACGACTTCCTGACCATCGCATTGCCGATGGAGAAAGAGGCCGACGACCACGAGGGGCTCGTGTTCCGCGTGCCGGATGCGGCCGGCGTCGCACAGCGCGTGGAGGTCATTGTCGACCGCGACAGCCCGCAGGGCACCTGGACTCTGGCGGGAGGCACGATCCACCACCTCGCCCTCAACACCGGCGACGAAGAGAACCAGTTGAAGCTGCGCGCTCATATCGAGGGCCTCGGCTTCACGGACATATCGGAGCAGAAGGACCGCAACTACTTCAAGTCCTGTTATGTCCGCTCGCCCGGCGGCGCGCTGTTCGAAATTGCCTGGACCACGCCGGAAGGCTGGGCCAAGGACGAGCCTCCGGGCCAGATCGGCAAGACGCTGGTCTTCCCGCCTTGGTTCAAGGACCGCGAGAGCGAATTGCAGGCCGGCCTGGAACAGGCGGATTTCGCGTGAGTTCAGGCAGCGGTCCGCTCCGGCTTGGGCCAAGAGGCCCGGAGGCTAAGGCGATTTGCGTCTTCGTCCACGGCCGCGGCCAATCGCCCGAAGAGATGCAGTCCCATGTGCTGTCGCGGCTTTCCGCGTCGGCCGTGGCCTTCATCCTGCCGCGCGCGCCGCACGGCATGTGGTGGGAGGCGCGTGCCGTCGACCCGTTGACGTCGGTCGCCCGCGCGCAGCTCTCTGACGCGCTCGACCACCTTGCGGCCGCAATGGTTGCGGCGCGTGCCGAACTGCCCGGACTGCCGCTGCTTCTCGCGGGCTTCTCGCAAGGGGCGTGTCTCTCGATCGAATATCTCTGTGCGGGGCTGCCGCCGCCGGACGCTTTGGCGGCCTTCACGGGCTGCCGTGTCGGCGTTCCGGCGGACGAAAGATCCGAGGCGGCGCCGGCCGGAATGCCGATTTATCTTTCCGGTGGTGATGCCGATCCGTGGATACCGGTCTCGGCGTTTGCCGATGCCGCGCAATCGCTGGGCCGGATTGGCGCGAGCCTGCGGGCCGATCTGTTCCCGGGCCGCGGCCATGAGGTCTCGGACGCCGAGATTGCCATGCTGGGCACTATCCTCGACGACCTCGCGGCCGGGCGTGGCCCGCGCATGGAGGCGGCGCGATGATGGACAGCTTCACCTTTCCGGGCCTGACGACACGGGTGGTCTTCGGTGCCGGCACCATGGCTCGCGTCGAGGAGGAAGTCCGGCGGCTCGGCCATGAAAAGGTGATGGTGCTTTCGACGCCGCATCAGAAGGGCGATGCGGAAAGGCTGGCCGCAAGCCTTGGTGGCCTCGCCGCCGGGATCTTTGCCGGCGCGGTCATGCATACCCCTGTCGAGGTCACGGAAAAGGCCATCGATACCTTCCGCGGCAGTGGCGCTTCGGCGGTCGTCAGCCTCGGCGGCGGCTCGACCACTGGGCTCGGCAAGGCCATTGCCGTGCGCACGGGCGCCGACCAGGTGGTCATTCCCACCACCTATGCCGGCTCGGAAATGACCGACATACTCGGCGAGACGGCAGCCGGCGAGAAGACCACCCGCCGCTCGCCGGACATTCGCCCAGAGACGGTGATCTACGACGTCGATCTGACACTGAGCTTGCCGGTAAATCTCACCGTAACCTCGGCGATGAACGCGATCGCTCATGCGATGGAAGCCTTGTATGCCCCCGATCGCAATCCGGTCATCGTGCTGATGTGCAGGGATGCCATGGTTGCCTTTCGGGAAGGCATTCCAAGGTTGATCGGCAATCCGCAGGATCGCGCGGCGCGGACGCAGGCGCTCTATGCGGCGTGGTGCTGCTCGACCGCACTCGGCTATGTCTCGATGGCGCTGCATCACAAGCTGGCGCACGTCTTCGGCGGCTCGTTCGACACGCCGCACGCCGAAACCCACGCCATCCTGCTGCCCTACACGACCGCCTTCAACGAAGCGGCGGTGCCCGATCTGCTGCGCCCGATCGCTGAGGCATTCGGTGGTGGTTCGGCGGGCGGCGGGCTCTGGGATTTCGCACAGTCGGTCGGCTCTCCGCTGAGCCTGAAGGCGATCGGCATCGAGGAGGCCGATCTCGACCGCGCGGCGGCAATCGCGGTGAAGAATGCCTATGCGAATCCAAGGCCGATTGATCCGGGATCGATAAGGGAACTCCTTCAGGCGGCGTGGGAGGGACGCCGTCCGGGGGACTGAGAACAAAACAAGAGGGAGGAACCAAACATGATCACAAGACGCAGCCTACTGAAAGCCTCGGCGGCGACAGGCCTGGCGCTCGCCGGTTCGCGCCTGGCGACGCCGGCCATCGCGCAAGGCGCCAAGATCCGCCTGGGCTATGTTTCGCCGCAGACGGGGCCGCTCGCCGGCTTCGCGGAAAGCGACGCCTACAACATCAAGGCCTTCCTCGCTTCCGAGGCGGGCAAGAACTTCGAGGTCATCGTCAAGGACAGCC
>NZ_RZRA01000980.1:0-2014 GCF_003998945.1 Mesorhizobium sp. M7A.F.Ca.CA.003.01.2.1
TTCCGGAAAGCAACCAACTTGCCGCCGCGGTGCCCTTTTCGGCGCTGCAGGGACAGATCGCACTGCCGGTGACCGGCCGCATCAAGCGGCGATTCGGCGCCGACGACGGTAACGGCGCGGTGATGCTAGGCGACATGGTTGCGACACAATCGGGAGCCATCGTTACCGCGCCGGCGGATGGAAATGTGCTTTATGCGGGGCCGTTTCGCTCTTATGGTCAACTCTTGATCCTGAACGCAGGCGACGGCTATCATGTCGTTTTGGCGGGGATGAGCAGAATCAGCGTCGCGACCGGTCAATCAGTGCTTGCAGGAGAGCCGATCGGTGCGATGGGAGAGGCCCGGGTGGCGAGCACCTCGGTTTCGAAGAATGGAAATGCCACGCCGGAACTCTATGTCGAGTTCCGCAAGGATGGAAAACCCGTCGATCCGGCCCCATGGTGGGCGGACCGTTTTTCTGGAAGGACGTGAATAATGCGGAAACTGTCGCTTCTGTTTGCCGGTGCGCTGATGGGCGCGTCCGCCATGAGCCTGGTCTATGGCGCACCCGGCTCGGCGGCGAACGCTGCAGGGTCGGAGACCTACAAGCAACTGGCGATCTTCGGCGATATCTTCGAGCGCGTGCGGGCACAGTATGTGACGCCGCCCGACGACAAGTCGCTGGTCGAGAATGCCATCAACGGCATGCTGGCTTCGCTTGACCCGCACTCCTCCTACATGAATGCCGAGCAGGCGCAGGATATGCGCGTCCAGACCAAGGGCGAGTTCGGCGGCCTCGGCATCGAAGTCACCATGGAGAACGATCTGGTCAAGGTGATCACGCCGATCGACGACACGCCGGCCGCCAAGGCAGGCGTGCTGGCCGGCGACTACATCGCCAAGATCGACGGCGAAGAGGTTCGCGGCCTGACCCTCAACGATGCGGTCGACAAGATGCGCGGCCTGGTCAACACGCCGATCAAGCTGACCATCCTGCGCCAGGGCGCCGACAAGCCGATCGAACTGACGGTCGTGCGCGACATCATCAAGGTCAAGGCGGTCAAGTTCCGGGTCGAGAACGACATCGGCTACATGAAGATCACCTCCTTCACCGAAAAGACCTACGACGACCTCGAGAACGCCATCGACACCATCAAGAAGCAGATTCCCGACGACAAGCTGAAGGGCTACGTTCTGGATCTCCGCCTCAATCCGGGTGGCCTGCTCGACCAGGCGGTGAGCGTGTCCGATGCCTTCCTCAACCGCGGCGAGATCGTCTCGACGCGCGGCCGCGACCCCAAGGACGTCACCCGCTTCGACGCCAAGCCCAAGCAGGTCGACGACATCAACGGCAAGCCGATGATCGTCCTGGTCAATGGCGGTTCGGCCAGTGCCTCGGAAATCGTCGCCGGCGCGCTGCAGGACCTGCGCCGCGTCACGGTGGTCGGCACGCAGTCCTTCGGCAAGGGTTCGGTGCAGACCATCATTCCGCTCGGCGAGAATGGTGCGCTCAGGCTGACGACGGCGCTCTATTACACGCCGTCCGGCAAGTCGATCCAGGGCAAGGGCATCACGCCCGACATCAAGGTCGAACAGCCACTGCCGCCGGAACTGCAGGGCAGGGATCTGACGCGTGGCGAATCCGATCTCAAGGGCCATATCAAGGGCGCCGACGAGAGCACGACGGGTTCGGGCTCGGCCGCCTATGTGCCGCCGGATCCGAAAGACGATCTGCAGCTCATCTATGCCGAGCAGCTGCTGCGTGGCCAGAAGACCGATCCGTCCTTCCCGCCCAATCCGCAAAAGGCGGTTCTCAACCAGTAGGGATCTGGAGCGGCGCACGCGCCGCTCCATCTTTCTGTTTGAGCATGATGGAAGCAATGCGATGCTGCCGGGACCGAAAGGTTCCGGCAGTTTGATTCGGGGGCGAGGCAAAGCTCCCAAGGCATGGCGCGGGGGTGCGCCGGGATTGATGAATTCGCGCATGCCGTTTCGAAGTGGCTTCGCCTTCGGAGCCATGCGCCCGGGGATTACGC
>NZ_RZRA01000981.1:0-2014 GCF_003998945.1 Mesorhizobium sp. M7A.F.Ca.CA.003.01.2.1
CGTTCGAACTGGTGGTCGGCGACGTCAAGGATCAGTCCGCCGGCAACGTCACCAGCGCCGTCGAACGCCTGCTTGGCGATCCGGGCGTACACTTCATGCTGACCGGCTATGCCAGCCTGACCAATTTCGAGATCGACAACATGGCCGAGGCGGAAATGCCCTACATGCTGGCGGCCACCTCGCAGCAGACCAGGGACATCATCGCGCCGAGCCCCGACAAATACATGTGCTGCTGGTCACTGACGCCTTCCTTCGACGCCTACAACACCGACGTCACCCTGTTCGTCGAGAAGCTCGCGGCCGACGGCAAGATCACCCTGCCGACCAAGAAGGTCGCCATCATCTCGTCCGACAATGCCTATTCGAAGACCATCTCCGAAGGCATGAAGAAGACGTTCAAGGAGAAGGGCTGGACCATCACCGTCGACGAGATCGTACCCTTCGGCGAAGTGACCGACTGGCGTTCGATCCTCGCCAAGGTGCGCGAGAACGTTCCCGATGTCGTCATCAACACCGACTATCTGCCGGGCAATTCGGCGTCGTTCCTCAACCAGTTCCTCGAGCAGCCGACCAAGAGCCTCGTCTTCCTGCAATACGCGCCGAGCGTTCCGGAATTCGTCGAGCTGACCGGCAAGAAATCGGATGGCATCATCTACAACCTGCTCGGCGGCGCGCTGACGACGCCGAAGAACCCGCGCGCCGATGAGGTGGCAGCCAAGTTCAAGGCAAAATACGGCGTCGAGAGCGGCACCTACGGCGTCGGCCTCTACGAAATGACCAATGTCTATTTCGATGCGGTCAAGAAGGTCGGGGGCGCATCCGACCATGCGGCGATCATGAAGGCGCTGTCGGAGACCGACAAGCAGGTCGCGGAAGGGCGGCTGAAATTCGATCCCGCCACCCACCTGGCCACGCAGGGCGACGACTATATTCCGATCACCTTCTTCCAGATCTGGGATGGCCAGCGCACGCTGATCTCGCCTGAGAAATATGCCACCGGCGCCTTCAAGCTCCAGCCCTGGATGAAGTAGGGAATGGCCCTGCTTGAACTGGACGACGTGTCGAAGGCCTTCGGTTCGCTGAAGGCCGTCGATGGCGTGTCGTTCAAGGTCGAGGCCGGCGAGATCTTCGGTATCGCCGGCCCGAACGGCAGCGGCAAGAGCACGCTGTTCAACATCATCACCGGCATCCCGTTCGGGCCCGACCGGGGCAACATCCGCTTTGACGGCATTGCCATAAACGGCAAATCGGGACACGCCATCGCGCGCCTCGGCCTTGCCCGGACCTTTCAGCGGGAGACCAGCTTCGACGGGCTGACCGTATTCGAGAACGCGCTGATCGGCGCCAGCTACGGCAAGCAGGAAAAGACAGCGGCCACGGCCCGCAATGCCGCCGCCGAGGCGCTGGAGTTCGTCGGCCTGGGATCCCAGTCGTTCGGCCGGCTTGCCGGCGAATTGTCCGTGTTCGAGCGCAAATGCCTGATGCTTGCCACGGCGATCGCCATGCAGCCACGCATGCTCTTGCTCGACGAGCCGGCATCGAGCCTGACCAAACCCGAGATCGAGACGTCGATCGGCCTGATCCGCCGCACCGCCGAACGCGGCATCACCATCCTGTTGATCGAGCACGTGCTGACTTTCCTGATGAGCCTTTCGCAGCATCTGCTGGTGCTCAACAATGGCCGCGTCCTGGCCGCCGGCGATCCGGCAGGCGTGATCGCCGATCCGCACGTCATCGAGGCCTATCTCGGCACGAGGAGGTCGGCGGCGTGAATCCCATTCTCAGCGTCGAAGGCGTCACCGCCGGCTATGGCCGCGTCACCGTGCTGCACGATATCTCGCTGGAGGCCGGCCGTTTCGGCAATGTCGGCCTGTTCGGCCCCAACGGCCATGGCAAGACGACGCTGCTGCGTGCTATCTCCGGGCTTCTGCAGCCGAAGAGCGGCCGCATCCTGTTCGACGGGCAAGACATTGTCGGCCACAGCGCACGCGCCATCGTCGGCGCCGGCCTGATC
>NZ_RZRA01000982.1:0-2012 GCF_003998945.1 Mesorhizobium sp. M7A.F.Ca.CA.003.01.2.1
GGCGATCCCGATCCGGTTGATCCGGCGCCGCCGGTCGTGCCGACCGATCCGCCGCCCGCGACACCACCGGCACCACCACCGGCACCAGTGGCGGATCCGCCCCCGCCACCGCCGGTGGTGCCAACTGAGGTGCCCGACCTGCCGACACCGGCGGCGGGCGAGGAAATCCTGCTCTATCGCATCGAGGTTCCGGTCTATTCGGCCTTGCCGCCGGTCGCCGAACATCTGGCGATGACGACGCTCGGCACATTCCACGAACGGCGCGGCGAGCAGAGCCTGTTGTCGAACACCGAGCTGTCGCCGGTCTGGGGCCGCATCTTCGGTCAGGACAGCAAGATGGCCTATTCAGGAACGGTATCGCCGTCCTTTGACGGCACCCTGTTCGGCCTCCAGGCGGGCTTCGATCTGTTCGGCCGCGAAACCGCGTCGGGCCAGACCGATCGCGCCGGCCTGTTCGTCGCCTATGCCAGCATGAATGGCGACGTGCGCGGCCAGGCGCTGGGCAGGGACAATCTGTCCGTCGGCAGCATGGATATCAACGGCACCAGTATCGGCGGCTACTGGACCCGGATCGGTCAGGGTGGCTGGTACCTGGACGGCGTCCTCATGGCCACCTTCTTCGGCGGCAACGCAACATCGTCGCGCGACATTGGCATCGACGTCGGCGGGACCGGCGTCACCGCTTCGCTGGAAGGCGGCTATCCCATCGCGCTGGCGCAAGGCTGGACGCTTGAACCGCAGGCGCAACTGGTCTGGCAGCAATTGTCGCTCGACGATGCGTCGGACCGCTTTGCTTCGGTTTCCTTCGATACGGACGGCAGCGTGACCGGCCGGCTCGGCGCACGGCTGCAAGGCGAAACAGCGATCAATGGCATGGCGCTGCAGCCGTATCTCAAGGCCAACATCTGGCACGATTTCGGCGGCACCAGCCATGTCAATTTCGACACCACCGACATCTCGACCGAGGGCAGATCGACCTCGTTCGAGTTCGGCGGCGGCGTGATTGCCAAGGTGACGGACAAGGTCAGCATCTTCGCCACCGGCGACTACACCACCAATCTCGGTGGCGACAAGCGTCGGATCCTCGAAGGCAATCTGGGCTTCAGCGTCAAATGGTAAGGCCGGTCAAAAAGACAGCTTAATTGCTGGAACGCATCGCCACCGTGGCGATGCCGGCGCCGACCAGCAGCGTACCGCCGGTGCGGTTGAAGATGCGGATCGCCTTGGGATTGCGCACCACGTTGCGTGCGCGTGCCGCGATCAGCGCATAGCCGAAGGCATTGGCGAAGGCGAGCGCCAGGAAGGTCGTCTCGAAGATCAGCATCTGCGTCCAGAAATCGGCGTGCCGGTCGAGGAACTGCGGCAGGAAGGCAACGAAGAACGTGATGCTTTTCGGGTTGAGCGCGGTGACCAGCCAGGCGTGCGCCATCATCTTGGCCGAGGAGACCGCGTCGGTGCGCGGTTCGGCCTTCAACGCGCCGCCGGCGCGAAACAGTTTCACGCCAAGATAGATCAGATAACCGGCGCCGATCAGCTTCAGGATGGTGAAGACGGTCGCCGAGGCCGCCAGCAGCGCGCCGATACCCAGCATCGACAACGTCATCGCAGTGAAATCCCCCAACGCCACGCCGACGGCCATCGGCAGAGCGGTACGCCAGCCCTGGCCCAGCGCATAGGACACGACCAGCAGGATGGTCGGACCTGGAATGATGAGAAGGATCGTCGATGCGGCAGCGAAGGCGGCCCAGTTTTCGAAGGACATGCTCGTCTCCTTTGAGCTTAAAGAAGAGGATAAATCCTTAGGCCCGGGAGAATGTAAAGAGGCGATTTCCCTAACTGCGCCAGCGGCAGATCGGTGTCAGTTCGCGCCGCTCAGCGTGCTCACTATATCGGCCAGGCTGACATTGGCACCGAGAACGGTTGCCGCCGCGACAATGGCAGCGGCAAAAAGCTTGATGTCGGTTTTTAAGGTCTTGCACATGGAGGCCCCTCGCTGATGGTTCGAGGAGTAG
>NZ_RZRA01000983.1:0-2010 GCF_003998945.1 Mesorhizobium sp. M7A.F.Ca.CA.003.01.2.1
AGGTGCGACAGCGCGTGGCGGATGCCGGCACGTACGACGAACAGTTCCGCAAGACGCGTCTCATGCGCGGAACGGCCGCCAAAGTCGGTGTCGATGGCGGTGCAGATGTCGGCTTCATGCCGCTCGGTCAGCGCGAGCAGGCGTTTGAGGCGATCCTTGCGAACGTCAAAGTTGGGGAAAGGCTGCGCCTCGAAGGCGGCGCGCTGCAGGTGGAACCGCTCGCCGAGAACATTCTGTCTGGTCTGCAGCATCACGCCCTCCCTGGCTTGCCGGACGGAGCTTACATCGTGGTGCGTGGCGGAATCCAGCGGGGGTGCAGGTGTCCTAGGGGAAGCCGCTTTCGGATGTGCACGGCATCCGGCTGGCAGGCGCCGATGGCCGCATCAACGACAGGTTCCTGCAAAGGGGGCGTTGTGGTTGGATGACGGCTGCGCTACTCCAAAGCGTCACGCCAGAGAGTCGTCTTGACCGGTTTCCACATCCTCTCCAGTCTACGAAATTCCAGCCCGGTGTCCGCCTGATGCTGATGTCGGCGACGAGCATCTTGGCCATGGACCCCAAGCGGCGCGTTCCGCGCCGCGCGGCCCAGCGGAATTGCGGATGAAGGGCGCTCACAGGCTTGAGGCTGCGTTTGGAGCGGCTGCGCGAAGGGTTGTGCGGGAGTTTCTGCGGTTCGTGCCGCTGTCTCTGAGACAGCGCATGCAAAGACGCACATATGCACGCGCGACGCCCGCCAACAGAATTTTCATTTCGGGCTGCGCACGCAGCGGGACGACGCTGACACAGCGGCTGATGAGGTGTTTCGAGGACATTTTCGTCCATCCGCCCGAAGCGCGATACGCAATGCTGGACATGTTGGACCGGCCGGAATCGAACCTCGTCGTCAAGCGCGATGCGCGCGGTTTTGCGCATCTGGCGAAGCTACCGACCTCCATCGGCTTGATCTATTGCGCGCGCCATCCATTCGACACGCTGACAAGTTCGCATCCGCAAACACGCAACCAGCGTCGGTTCCACGTCACGCCGCAACGCTGGCTGACCGAATACGACGCGCTGATCCGGCTGAAGAAGGCACAACCGCACCGGCAGATCCTTTTCGTCCGCTACGAAGACATGATCGGCGCGCCCGATGCGCAGCAGGACAGAATCGCGCAGTCATTCGGACTGACACCGCGCATTCGTTTCAGCGAGGACCCGGACAATCCGATCCGGGTGGCTTCGTTGAGAAAATGGGAACGGAATGAAGAATTCAGGACCTATCTCGGCGGCCTGCCCCCGGCATTTCTCGCCCGCGTCCAGCGTTTCTGCGCCGAGTTCGGCTATGACATGCCAATAAGCACGCCGACCGTGGACGCGCGGTGATGCAGGCACCGGCGGCCCTCGCGACAGAAGAGCTGGATCCCAAGCGGCGCGTGCTGAAGGACGTGTTCGGCTTCGATGATTTTCGCCCCGGGCAGGCCGATGTCATGGACGCGTTGCTGGCCGGGCGTCATGTGCTGGCTGTCATGCCGACTGGTGCCGGCAAATCGCTCTGCTACCAGGTGCCGGCGCTTGTCCTGGGCGGGCTCACCATTGTCGTTTCGCCGCTGGTGGCGCTGATGCAGGATCAGGTCGCCGCCTTGCGGCTTGCCGGCGTGGCCGCCGATACGATCAATTCCTCGATCGACCGCGATGCCAATATTGCCGCATGGCGTCGCGTCGCCTCGGGCCAGACGCGCCTGCTCTATCTCGCGCCGGAGCGGTTGATGACCGAGCGCATGCTCGAGGCGCTGGCCAGGCTCGATATCAGCCTGATCGCCGTCGACGAGGCGCATTGTATCTCGCAATGGGGGCCGGCATTCCGGCGCGAATACGAGGACCTGTCGCGTCTGCGCGGCATCTTTCCCAGCGTGCCGATCATCGCGCTGACGGCAACGGCGGACGAAGGCACGCGCACCGACATCGAATCCCGGCTGTTTGCCGAGCGCGTCGAGACCCTGGTGCTGGGCTTCGACCGGCCGAACATCAAGC
>NZ_RZRA01000984.1:0-2010 GCF_003998945.1 Mesorhizobium sp. M7A.F.Ca.CA.003.01.2.1
CGCTGCGCACGGCTGATGGCGCGATGCAATCGATCACCACGGACGGCGCGGATTCGGCCGGCCTGATCGTGCAGTCGGTCGGCGGCGGCGGCGGCAATGGCGGCTTTTCCGGCACACTGTCGGCGATTGCCGGCTTCGGCATGGGGGGAAGAGGCGGCGCGGCCGGCAAGGGCGTGGCGACGGAAGCCACCTATAATGGTTCGGTCGAGACTTTCCGCGAAAGGTCGGCCGGTATCATCGTGCAATCGATCGGTGGCGGTGGCGGAAATGGCGGCGGCCAGTTCGGCCTGAGCGTCAACGCAAGCGTGGGCATCGGTGGTTCGGGCGCGGGGGGCGGCGAAGCCGGGACGGCAAAGTTCTTCTCGACGACAACACTTGACGTCACGACCCATCAGTCGGACTCGGCCGGCGTCATCGTGCAGTCGGTCGGCGGCGGCGGTGGCAATGGCGGCTTCTCGTTGAACGGCGCGGGTCTTGTGGCTGCTGTCAGCATCGGCGGCAAGGCCGGCACTGCCAGCGACGCCAAGGCAGTGACGGTCGGCATCAATTCAGGGCTGATTCACACGCTTGGTGACCGCTCCACGGGTATCATCGCCCAGTCGATCGGCGGCGGCGGCGGCAATGGCGGCGGCACGGCTTCCGCCGGCCTCGGCGCCAACGTCACAATCGGTGGCAAGGGAGGTGGCGGCGGCACGGGCTGGACCGTCGATGTCACCAATGGCGCGGCGGTACACACCGAAGGTGTCCAGTCTCATGGCATCCTGGCGCAGTCGATCGGCGGCGGTGGCGGCTCAGGCGGATTTGCCGTCTCGGTTGGCGGGCCGTCCTTCTCGCTTGGCGGCGATGGCGCGTCGGGCGGCGGGAGCAAGAAGGTCTATGTCGAAAACACAGGCCTGATCAGCACGGACAAGGATATGTCGATCGGCATCTTCGCGCAGTCGGTCGGCGGCTCGGGCGGCGACGGCGGGTTTGCGATGGCGGCCGGCGCCTTTGCCGCGGTCGGCATCGGTGGCAAAGGCGGGGCCGGCGGCGCGGCCGGCGAGGTAGAGGTCAAGAACACCAGCAACATCACGACCGTGGGCTCCCTCTCACACGGCATTCTCGCCCAGTCGGTCGGCGGCGGTGGCGGCAATGGCGGATCTGTCGGAACGTTTGCCGTCGGTCTGTTCGGCGCCGCTTCCGTGGCGATCGGCGGCGGTGGCGGCGATGGCAATCTCAGCAACCAGGTCACGGTCACCCACAAAGGTGACATTCATGTCGGCGGCATGGGCTCGAAGGCCATCCTTGCGCAATCGGTCGGTGGCAGTGGCGGCAACGGCGGTTCGGCTTATTCAGGCGCGGTCAGCGCTGGTCTCTACGTGTCCGCTTCGGTCGGGGTTGCCGTGGGTGGCGAGGGCGGCAACGGAGGCAATGGTGGAAAGGTAACGGTTCGGGCTGATGGCAACCTGATTGCCGACACCGACGCAGCCGGTTCCGGCGGCATCGTTGCCCAGTCCATCGGCGGCGGCGGCGGCAATGGCGGCCGCGCTGCCACGATTTCGGGTGCAGCCAGCACGGGGGTCAGCGTTTCACTCGGTGTCACTGTTGGTGGCTGGGGTGGCGACGGTGGCAAGAGCGACCTCGTCATCGTCGACAGCGGCATGAATGGCGGCGGCAGCATCGTTACCAAAGGCGCCAACGCGATCGGCATCCTCGCGCAATCGGTGGCCGGTAGCGGCGGCAATGGCGGCGATTCCTGGGGAGCTGCAGGCGGCTTCGGGGTCAACGCCAGCATCAATGCGACAGTCACCATCGGTGGCGGCGGCGGCAAGGGCAACATCAGCGGCGATGTCGCCGTTCACAACGCCATGACGATCAAGACGGGTGGGGACATGAGCGCCGCGATCGTTGCCCAGTCGATCGGCGGCGGCGGCGGCAACGGCGGAGCGACCAATGGCGCGACGGCCGATCTCGGTACAGAAAACGGCGTCAACGTCGCCGTCAACGTTGGTGTCGGCGGGGCGGGGGGCA
>NZ_RZRA01000985.1:0-2000 GCF_003998945.1 Mesorhizobium sp. M7A.F.Ca.CA.003.01.2.1
TGGCAAGATCGTGCCGTCGCGCATCACCGCCGTCAGCCAGAAGAAGCAGCGCGAACTCGCCAAGGCGATCAAGCGCGCCCGCTTCCTCGGCCTGCTGCCCTACGTGGTTCGCTAATATCTCAAATGCGGGCGGTTCGCCGCCCGCTCTTCTCCCACGGCGACGGGCGC
Source organism: Mesorhizobium sp. M7A.F.Ca.CA.003.01.2.1 (assembly GCF_003998945.1). Taxonomy (NCBI): domain Bacteria; kingdom Pseudomonadati; phylum Pseudomonadota; class Alphaproteobacteria; order Hyphomicrobiales; family Phyllobacteriaceae; genus Mesorhizobium; species Mesorhizobium sp. M7A.F.Ca.CA.003.01.2.1. The sequence goes on from NZ_RZRA01000985.1 coordinate 169, forward strand.
CGCAGGGTTGAACATCAAATCCCGGGTTGAGGTCAAAACCTCTAACTGCCGCACAGGCAGGACAGCGACACCAGCGCCAAAGGCGCTCAAGCTTCCTGACCTGTTCCCAAGACATTCGGCGCCGATCTCATCGATCGATTGGCGTCCAACCAAAGGAACAAATCCATGGACGTCATTCTTCTCGAACGCGTTTCCCGCCTCGGCCAGATGGGCGATACCGTCAAGGTCAAGGACGGCTTCGCCCGTAACTTCCTGCTGCCGCAGGGCAAGGCGCTGCGCGCCAACGAAGCCAACAAGAAGAAGTTCGAAGGCCAGCGCGCCCAGCTTGAAGCCCGCAACCTCGAGCGCAAGTCGGAAGCGGCCCAGGTCGCTGAAAAGCTCGACGGCAAGAGCTTCATCGCCGTTCGCTCCGCCGGCGAAACCGGTCAGCTTTACGGTTCCGTTTCGACCCGCGACATCGCCGATCTGCTGACGGCGGAAGGTTTGTCGATCAACCGCAACCAGATCCTGCTCAACCAGCCGATCAAGACCATCGGTGTCACCAATGTGGCGATCGCGCTGCATCCGGAAGTCGAGGTCACCGTCACGCTCAACATCGCCCGCACGGCCGACGAAGCCGAGCGCCAGGCCAAGGGCGAGACGCTGACCACCGCCGAAGCCATCTATGGCGACGACATCAACGACAACGCCCGGCCGGAGAACTTCTTCGATCCGAACACCGAGTTCGAGGGCGACGAAGACAACGCCTGATCACACGTCGCAAGCGATTGGAGCCATGGGGCTGATCACGACTTGACGCCAAGCTCCGATCACTTTGCCGTCATCCAGCCATGCTGGACCAATGCCCGGGCCTCGCGCCCGGGCATTTTTGTGCCAAATGGAACTTTTCGAACCCCTATATATTGTTGCAGACTATGGCGTCGCGCGTCCTTTGGCCGCGCAAAGCACGCTGTGCAACTTTGGTTCGGCGCAAGATCTCCGGCGAAATCGATCCCGATTTTCGCGGTCACGCGCCAAGGCAGCCTGTCTGGCCGAGAGGGGACATTTGGTCATGAATATTCTGTTAAAGCGCGTTCTCGACCGCTTGGTGCGCACCGGCAATCTTAGGGTAACCGGCCCCAAGGGCACGGCGGTGGTTTTCGGCGACGGCAGCGGCGAACCGGTGCACATGCACATCAAGACCGCGCATGCCGAGCGCGCCATCACCTTCGATCCGATGCTGGCGGTGCCTGAAGCCTACATGGACGGCGAACTCGACATTCTCGAGGGCGGCGTGCTGGGCGTGATGCGCATCGCCTTCCAGAACATGGGCAGCGGCGGCATCGACGCCACCTGGTCGAAGGCCATCGAAGGCCTGCGCCACGCCTTCCGCCGGCTGCAGCAGATCAACACCGCCTCGCGCTCGCGGCGCAACGTGCAGCGCCACTACGATCTGTCGGGCGATCTCTACCGGCTCTTCCTCGACGAGGACATGCAATATTCCTGCGCCTATTTCGAGCAGCCGGACATGACGCTCGACGAGGCGCAGGGCGCCAAGAAACGCCACATCGCCGCCAAGCTCCGGCTGAAGGCCGGCCAGACGGTGCTCGACATCGGCTCCGGCTGGGGCGGGCTTGGCCTCTATCTCGCCAAGGCGTTCGACGTCGACGTGCAAGGCGTCACGCTGTCGACCGAGCAGCATGGCGTCGCCACCGACCGGGCGCATGCGCAAGGGCTGGAAAGCCGCGTGCATTTCGAGCTGAAGGACTACCGCGAACTCAATGAGCGTTTCGATCGCATCGTCTCGGTCGGTATGTTCGAGCATGTCGGCGTCAACCACTATCGCACCTTCT
>NZ_RZRA01000986.1:0-1998 GCF_003998945.1 Mesorhizobium sp. M7A.F.Ca.CA.003.01.2.1
GCGCTTGCGGATGACATCTTGACGATGGCGGTCGGCACGCCAATGCGCCGACTTTGCCAGGAGCTGATAATGGCAATGGAGCGGGCCATCAAAGCCGGCGTCGCGGAGAGCCCGGGGCAGACATTTCTGCCGTTCGACATTTATCTTCCGGAAAATATTTGACCTTGATGGATTTCTATCATGAGCGCCCATTTTCCTTTCACCGATGAAAGGAAAGCTCGATTGACTCGGCCGTCTCTGTCCGATCTGTGAACCGGCGTGGTTCCGTCTTGAAAGAAGCCGGATGCCGAAATGGCAGCCGCGCTTCATGGAAGGAAAGTCAAGCAATGCGCCAGGTATCGCCCCGCTTTGCACTCGATCACATGGCGGCGCCCCGCCTTGACGTCAGTGCGCTTTTCGCGCTTGCCCGTGACCAAGGCCTGACCGACGTCCAAATCCGTTACCCTCATTTCAGCAATCCTGTCGCACGCGGCATTCCGGCTGCGGACGTTCGGTTGGCCGCTACCGAAGCGGGCGTCACGATCATCTCTGTCAACGCCTTGCAGCGGTTCAACGACTGGACTCCAACGCGTCAGGCCGAGGCAAGCAACCTCGCCGATTATGCGACGGCGTGCGGGGCGGAGACGCTCGTGTTGGTGCCGGCCAACCGCAGCTCGTGGCCCACCAATAGCGAGCGCCAGGACAATCTTCGTTTCGCTCTAAACGAGATCAAGCCAATCCTCCAGTCGCGGGGTCTGATCGGTCTCATCGAGCCGCTGGGTTTCCGAACCTGCTCGCTTCGATCAAAGAAGGAAGCGGCCGAGGCCGTTGCCGCGGTTGATGGCCAGTCCGTCTTTCGCCTCGTGCACGACACGTTCCACCACACCCTGGCCGGGGAGACATGCCTGTTCTGCGAGCTTACCGGCCTGGTGCACATTTCAAGCGTAAACGACCCGACCTTCTGGATTTACCCCGATCGCTTTCTTGCAGGTTCCGACAATGGCAGCCAGATTCAGGCGCTGCTGGATGGCGGCTACGCGGGACCTTTCTCATTCGAGCTGGTCGAGGAAGTCCATTCTCTGGACGATCTCGCAGGCGCACTTGCCGCCAGCATCGACTTTATCCGGCGAGGGCTATTGTCGTCAAAGTAGATGGTGACAGGAGTAGTGACTATAGGTGCGCCTGAATTTTCCGTGGGTTCACAGCGGGGCAGCCATCCGAGATGCCTCCTGTATCATTATCTCCCGCATCCAGATGCTTGCCGGATCGCTATTGTGGAGGGCCGGCCATTGGAGGGTCTCGGTGAATGTGGGAAATGGCAGCGGAAGTTCGATAACCCGCAGGGGGAACGTTTTTTCGAAATGCCTGACCAGCCGTAAGGGCATGGTCGCTATACGAGCTGTGCCGGACACCATAGGTGGAATCATGCTGAAGCCCTGCACGGCGACCTCGACACGTCTCTTAAGGCCATGCTCAAGCAAAAACCATTCCTCGATAGACGGCTTCATCGTACGCCCGAACCTGACCGCGACGTGCCTCATCGACATGTATCTCTCGAATGTAAGCTGCTGTGGCAGCTGCTTGTTTGTGGGACAGCCTACGCACACGAGCTTCTCGTCAAACAGCGCAACGCTTGAATGCACACTCGACGTGAACATATCCGGTAGAATTAGAAAATCGACGTCACCGCGCCGGAGAAGCTCATCGGGGCTATCGTCGACAGGCAGCAGTTCGAAGCTGACGGCGGGGGCTTCCCGTGAAATACGCTCCACAAGCTTTTCGAAAAACACGAGCGTGACGAAATCGGAAAGAATGATCCTGAAGAGGCGATCGGCTCGAGCTGGGTCAAACGGATCCGAAGAAATAATCGAGCACTGGATGTGCTGGAGAGCGTCGCGAACTGCGGGGGCAAATGCTGCCGCACGCGGGGTTAGAAATCTTTCGCGACCTCTTATCGTAAACAGTTCATCGCGGAAATAATCGCGCAGTCGGGCGACGGCCGCACTCATGGCGGGCTGA
>NZ_RZRA01000987.1:0-1998 GCF_003998945.1 Mesorhizobium sp. M7A.F.Ca.CA.003.01.2.1
GGGCAAGGCTGCAGGCAATGTCGTCGAGATCTGGGGCGGCATGGGCACCCAGCCGGCGAATGACCGCCATGACGGCTTTCACGAATTCACCGACAAGGAGCCGGGCATCAAATATCTGCTCGACCAGCAATCGGGCGACTGGAAGCAGGACCAGGCCTACAATCTGATGGCCAACGCGCTGAAGAGCAACGAGAAGATCGATCTCGTCTACGGGCACAACGACCCGATGGCCTATGGCGCCTATCTCGCCGCCAAGGATGTCGGCCGCGAGAAGGACATCAAGTTCATCGGCATCGACGGCCTGCCCAATGAAGGCGTGCAGATGGTGAACAAGGGCGAGCTGACGGCGACCTTCACCTATGTCACTCCCGGTGCCGAAGGCCTGCGCCAGGCGATCAAGTTCCTCAACGGCGAGAAAGTCGAAAAGACCATTACCCTGCCAACCGAGAAGATCACCAAGGAAAACGCCGCCCAGGTGCTGAAGGACAACGGCCTCTGAGGCAAACTTCCTGCCGGGTGCCTCCTTTGGCGCCCGGCGGGTCTAAGCCAGCTTCACCAGCAGCTTCATGAAGGTGGTGATCTCCTTGGCCGAGAGCGGCGCCAGCGTCTCCTTTGTGATCTCGCGCGCCAGCGGGATCAGGCGCTCGATGGCATCGCGGCCTGCCGCGGTCAGATTGACCAGCAGCCGTCTTTTGTCGACCTCGTGCCTGGAAAGCTCGACCAGGCCGCGCGCCTTCAGCCGGTCGATGACGCCCTTCACCGTCGCCGCATCCATCGCGATCAGCGTGCCGAGCTGGTTCTGCGAGGTCTCGCCGACGTCACGCAGCTTGGCCAACGCCGCGAATTGCGGCGGCGTCAGATCGCCGATATGCGCGGCAAAGATCGCGACATGGCGCTGATGCGCCTTGCGCAGGATGAAGCCGACCTGCTCCTGCAGGAGGTAATCCTGGTCGTCCGGCGCCTCGACCTCGACCAGCTTGAGCAGATTGTCCTCGCCGCTCACCGCAGCCCATCCCAGGCTTTGATGTCATCGGCCGCGAGACCACCCATGCGATCGTGGATGCGCGGGCCACAAGTCATGGCGAGGCAGAACAGGATCTCGTCGGGGCACGGACCATCGGACATGCCGACTTCCATGGCGTCGAAATGGCTGCGCACATAGGCGGCGTTGATGTGGCCGAGCGGCACGTCGAGCTTCGAACCGAAAGCGCCGACCTTCTTGGCCGACGGCACGATCGCCTTGGCGTCGCCGAGCCGCTCGCGCATGGCGTAGCCGCCGGGCACATGCCAGAGGGCGCCGTGTTCCAGCTCACCTGCGGTGCCGACAATGGCGCCTTTGCCGTAGCCGTCGATCTGCTTGACGTCGCCGCCGAGCGCCGCGATCAGCCGGTCGGCGAGCAGCAGGCCGAGCGGCTTGAGATCGTCCATGGCGCTCTGCAGCTCCTCGACATAGCGCCCGGCGAACGGGTTCTTTACCAGCGCCATGGCGGCGGCACGGCGGCGCGGCACCTTGGCCACCGGCCCGCCCTCGTGAAAGATCTCTTCGGTCAGAACCGCGATCTTGCGGATCGGAAACTCAGGCATGGGCACCTTCCTCCCTCGAAGTTTCGTTGGGCGCGGCAAGCGCAACCGAGCCACTGATGCGGATCTCGCCGCCGAGAAACAGCGCCGACCCGGCAATAAGCCCCCGCCGGCGAAAATCTTCGGCGACGGCAAGGCCATTGTCCAGCGCGCGCGCCACTTCGCCAAGGGCAAGCGTGCCGACGCCTTGCGTCACCAGCCGCGAGCCGAGATCGCTGTCGGGCGACAGTTCGTGTGCGGAAATGCGCTTGATGGCGGGATTGCCGGGCAGGTCCACCGCGTTGGCGATGAGCGTCGCCGCCGCATCGGCTTCGGCGCCGGTCCGCGCCAGAACGGTGACGGCGTCGGCAATGCCAAGCGAGAAGGAGCGGCCACGCCAACCGCTGGTGGCGACGCCGCGAACGCCATCTTCCGCGC
>NZ_RZRA01000988.1:0-1994 GCF_003998945.1 Mesorhizobium sp. M7A.F.Ca.CA.003.01.2.1
GGGCGGCACGGCGATCGATGGTTCGGTTTTTTCCGGCAGCAGGTCCCACAGATCGGGGTGATGCCAGCACAATTCATGGCCGGTGGAATCGCGGTGCTGGCGAATGCCGGCGCGCAGTTTTTTCACTTCCGCGATCAGCGCATCGCGGTCAAAGGCTTGCAGATCATCGTCCATCGCTCGTCTCCGCTCGGAAAAGCAGGCTTGCGTCGCCATAGGAATAGAATCTGTAACGGTTCTCGATCGCATGGGCATAGGCCGCGCGCATCGTGTCGAGGCCGCTGAAGGCCGAAACCAGCATGAACAGAGTCGAGCGCGGCAGATGGAAATTGGTCATCAGCATGTCGGCGGTGCGAAAACAGTAGCCGGGCGTGATGAAGATATCGGTCGGGCCGGACCACGCAGCCAGAGTACCGTCCTCACGCGCCGCACTCTCCAGCAGACGCAGCGAGGTCGTGCCGACAGCAACGATGCGCCCGCCCCTTGCTCTTGCGGCATTCAGGGCGTCCGCAGTGGCTTCGCTGACCGACCCGGTCTCGGCATGCATCTTGTGGTCGGCGGTGTCGTCCGCCTTGACCGGCAGGAACGTACCGGCGCCGACATGCAAGGTGACGAAGCGGCGTTCGACGCCTTTGGCGTCAAGCGCTGCAAAAAGCTCCGGCGTGAAATGCAGGCCCGCTGTCGGAGCCGCGACGGCGCCTTCCTCGCTTGCATAGATGGTCTGGTAATCGGCCCGGTCGCGTTCGTCGTCGTCGCGTTTCGAGGCGATATAGGGCGGCAGCGGAATATGGCCTACCGCGTGCAGCGCCTCGTCGAGGAACGGCCCCGACAGGTCGAAGCCAAGCAGCGCCTCGCCGCCCTCGCCTTTCTCGATCACCGTGGCGTCGAGCTGACCGAGGAAACAGGAATTGCCGTCATGGCCGAAATGGATGCGGTCGCCGGCGGCAATGCGCTTGCCCGGCCTCATGAAGGCCAGCCAGCGGTCCGGCGCCATGCGCATATGCAGCGTGGCTTCGACCTGCGCCGTCGCCTCGCCCCGCCGCCTTATGCCTTTGAGCTGCGCCGGAATGACTTTGGTGTCGTTGAACACCAGCACGTCGCCGGCCCTGAGCAAGGACGGCAGGTCGCCAACCGTCCGGTCCTCGAGCCCTTCGCCGGGCTTGACCAGAAGCATCTTGGCGCTGTCACGCGGCTGCGCCGGGCGGAGCGCGATGCGCTCCTCCGGCAAGTCGAAGTCAAAGACATCGACGCGCATCAGTAGAGCCGGACGAGCAGCGCTCCGGCCAAGAGCAGCACCGCGCCGGCAACGCGGCCGAGCGAGATTTCACGCACCGCGACGCCGAGGAAGCCGACGCGGTCGATGAGCATGCCGGCCAGCAACTGGCCGGCGACCAGAAACGCCATCAGCGCGGCAGCACCTATGCGTGGCGTCAGGATCGTCGACAGCGTGACATAGAAACCGCCGAGCATGCCGCCGGCCACGAACAGCCAGGGCGCCGGCGCTTTCCAGTCGAGCGAGATGCCTTGCAGCTTCACCACCGTAACGGAGATAATGCCGAGCACGATCGCGCCCGACAGGAACGAAAACGCAGCCGCCGCGACTGGGAGACCCAGGCCGCGCGCCAGCTGCGAATTGATCGGCGCCTGAATGGCAATGAAGGCGCCGGATAGGATGCCGAGAAGCGACCAGACGACGCCCATCATTGTCGTTTGCCCTTACTTGACGTCGGCCGCGACCTTCAGCGACACGATCTTGTCGGGATCCTGCACCGGCTCGCCGCGCTTGATCTTGTCGACATTGTCCATGCCTTCGATGACCTGGCCCCAGACCGTGTACTGGCGGTTGAGGAAGGCGGCATCGTCGAAGCAGATGAAGAACTGCGAATTGGCCGAGTTCGGGTTCTGCGAACGGGCCATCGAGCAGGTGCCGCGGCCATGGTTGGCGTTGGAAAATTCGGCCTTCAGGTCCGGCTTCTCAGAGCCGCCCATGCCCGCGC
>NZ_RZRA01000989.1:0-1992 GCF_003998945.1 Mesorhizobium sp. M7A.F.Ca.CA.003.01.2.1
GGCGAAGGCGACGCCGGAATCCTCTTCTGCGCTGGCACGTGGGAACAGACCAAGAATGACGCCGCCCATCTGGAAGAAGGCGACACCGTCGGTGATACCGGCATGCCGCTTCAAGCCCATAGCCTCGTAAAAGCGCACCGCGCGGTCCAGATCATCGGTGGCGATGGTAACGATAGAGATTCGCGGCTCCATGGTGCTGCTCCTATTCGTCCGTCCATTCCGGCTTGCGCTTGCCGATGAAGGCGCCGATGCCTTCCTCGGCGTCGCGCGCGAGCATGTTTTCGACCATGATCCGGCCGGTATAGGTGTAAGCATCCGCCAGCCCCATTTCGGCCTGCGAGTAAAACGCCTCCTTGCCCGTCTTGACCACCAAAGATGATTTGGAAGCAATGGTTTGCGCGTATTTGGTGACGATCTGATTCAGGTATTCACGCGGCACGACGCGGTTGACCAGGCCGAATTCCTTGGCGGTTGCCGCATCAATGGTCTCGCCGGTCAACAGCATCTCCATCGCATGCTTGCGCGAGACGTTGCGCGACAGCGCCACCATCGGCGTCGAGCAGAACAGGCCGATGTTGACACCCGGCGTACAGAAGGTCGCCTCATGCGAAGCGATCGCCAGGTCGCAGCTGGCGACCAGTTGCAGCCCGGCGGCGGTGGCCAGGCCGTCAACCTCGGCGATGACAGGCACTGGATGACGCACGATCGCCTGCATCAGCGTCGCACAAGCGGCAAACGTCTCTGCGAAAAAGGCCTTGCCATGATCGGCGTCAGTGCGGCGCGCGGTCATTTCCTTGAGATCATGGCCGGCGCAGAACACCTTGCCGGCAGCCGACAAGACGATGACGCGAACGGCCTTGTCGGCCCTGGCGCGCTCGAGTTCGGCCGTCAGCGCCGCCATCACCGCCAGCGACAGCGCGTTGGCAGGCGGATTGGCGAGTGTGAGGCGCAGCACGCCCTTGTCCAGTTGTGCAACCACCGGACCCTCAACGGCGGCAGGCTTGATGGCAAGGATTTCGGCCATGGATAGGGTTCTCCGCGATTCCGCTGGGGCTGCCAGACTATCTAATACCGGATCAGGTTTCGTCCAACACCGATCGCTTGCGCCAGGGGACGAAGGTTGTCAGAAATGCCGCGCTGCGCTCATACAGGCCTGGCGCAAAGCGAGAGACCAAGACATGCCCGCCCAGACCAACCTCAAGCCCGTGCTGACCGCGCAACAAGTCAATGCGCTGATGGAAACCGTCTATCCGCAGCTCAATGAGCAGTTCAAATATTTCGAGGCGATCGACGTGTTCCCGGGCGGCTGCACCGTGCGGCTCAACGCCGGCGAACGGCATTTGCGTCCCGGCGGCACGGTGTCCGGCCCCTCGCTGTTCACGCTGGCCGACATTGGCGGCTACGTCTGCGTGCTCAGCCATGCCGGGCCGGATGCGCTTTCGGTCACCGTCAACCTCGACATCAATTTCGTGCGCAAGGCCGAGGCAGGACCGATCGACGGCCATTGCCGCATCCTGAAGCTGGGAAAGAGCCTGATGGTGTTCGACATCGACATCGTTGCCGGCCCAGACGGACACACGGTGGCGCATGCCATCGGCACCTATTCGATCCCGCCGAAGCGGAATGGTGATGTGGTAAAATAATACCTTTTGTTCAAGTTATTGTTTTTGCTACATTTTACCTGATATCTACCTTTTCGTTCGCCTTGACGCGGTCACCACCCTCGCCTATAAGCCTCCACGAAGCAGCGGCCCGCAAAGGCCGCCGTTTTGTTATTGGCGGCGGGCAAGCGCCTTTCGCCAATCCAAGCAACAAGAAACGCCTTCTCTTATGAAGGTCAGAACCGAGAGCAGAAAACATGACAACCTTTTCGCAGAAGCCTGCGGATGTGGTGAAGAAGTGGATCCTGATCGACGCCGAAGGTCTCGTCGTCGGTCGTCTGGCCACTGTCATCGCCAATCATCTCCGCGGCAAGCACAAGCCGACCTTCAC
>NZ_RZRA01000098.1:0-8940 GCF_003998945.1 Mesorhizobium sp. M7A.F.Ca.CA.003.01.2.1
GTGCAGTCGTTTGTCGAACCCGGCGGAAAGGGCAATGATTTCGAGATTGCCGGCGCGCAAGACGATCTGGCGAAAATGCCGTACGCCCTGGTCAAGTTCAAGCCGGATGCGAAGATGTCGGACATTTCCGCCTTCCTCGGCAGCAACGGGCTGAAGATCGTCGGCGGACCGACCGCCGACGGCGTGTTCCGGCTTGGCATCCCGGCTGCCAACGCAGCCGACTACACCAGGCAAATCGGCCTTGTTGCCGCCCAGGCTTTCACGGAGACTGTGATCGAGGGAAGGAAACCGGTTGATGGCGGCTGAGGCGGTCATTCGATTTGCGGCAATGCTTGCGGCGGCGATGACAATCGTCGCCGTGCCCGCGTCGGCGCAGACCAACGATCCCAATCCCGACCAGACGAAAATCGACTGCCGCGACGGGACCAATGCGGCAGGCGCCGACTGCGCCAAGGATGGCAGCGACACAGAGGGCGGATCGGATGCGGCGCAATCCGGCGCGGTGTTCCTGCCGGCCCTGATCGTCGACCTGTTTCCCAACCCGGCGGCGCCCCCGCCCCCTGTGCCGACGCCACGGCCCGAACCGGCGACGCCGCCGGCCGACACTCAAGCCGGCCCCCCGCCCGGTGGCCCGATCGTCTCGCCGACCGATCTCATTGCCGTTCAGCCGCGGCGCGCGGTGGTTGGCGATTTCGTGCCCGACGAGGTGCTGGTGACCGTCGACGGCGATGCCGGCGCTGTCCAGCAGATCGCCGCCTCCTTCGGCCTGCAGGTGCGCTCGCAGCGCCAGTCGCGGCTGCTTGGCACCACACTGGTGCGCTTCGGCATTCCCGACGGCCGGCCCGTCGGCGTCGTGCTGGCGCAACTGGCCGCCGACGGCCGCACCCAGCGGCGCGAGCCCAATCACGTCTATTCGCTGCAGCAGGCCGCCGGCATCGTCAACTATGCGTTCGACCGCATTGCACTCGATTCCAAGCAGGCCAACGGAGAAAACGTCCGCATCGCGGTGATCGACACCGGCATCGACGACACCAACCCGGCGCTCTCGGGCGTCATTGCCGGGCAGTTCGACGCCATGCCCGACGTGCCAATCGAAAAGCGCGATCACGGCACGTCGATCGACGGGCTGATCGCCGGCGTCGGCGCGCTGGAAGGCATGGCACCGGGCGCAAAAATCTATCACGCCCGCGCCTTCGAGGACGGCAAGTCGACCATGGACGTCATCCTGTCGGCGCTCGACTGGGCGGCGGAACAGGACGTGCGCATCATCAATATGAGCTTTGTCGGGCCGAAGAACGATTTGCTCGGCGTCGCCTGCCGCAATGCCCGCGCGCTCGGCATGGTGCTGGTCGCCGCAGCCGGTAACAACGGGCCGAAGGCGCCCTATGGCTATCCGGCCGCCTTCGATGGTGTCGTCGCGGTGACCGCCACCGATGCCAAGGACGGGCTGATGCCGCAGGCCAATCGCGGCGCCTATGTCTTCATCTCGGCACCCGGCGTCGAGATGGTGGCGCCGAGCGGCGCCGGCTCGGATGTGGTCACAGGCACCTCGTTTGCCGCGGCGATCGTGAGCGGCGCCATCGCCAATCTCATCCATGCCGCGCCCGATCGCTCGGCCGACGACATCGAAAAGGCGCTCGCGGCAACGGCCAGGGATCTCGGCCCCAAGGGACGCGACAATGATTTCGGCTACGGCCTGCTGGACATCAAGGCGGCGGCGGCAAAGGACTAGTCTGCGACAGTCCAAGCCGCGGCTTGCGGAGGACGCACCAGAAAATAGAACGCGACGATGTGCGTGATCATCAGCAGCGGCACGTAGATGATCGGGATCGCGTAGGTGGCGCCCAGTTCGCCCGCACGCTGGGGGAGGCCGACCTGGATGGCGTGGTAATAGTCCACGATGAGGTCGACCGTCCCGACCAGATTGAAGGCGACGACGAGCGCCCAGAAGAGCTGAGGTATCCTCACCGTGAGCAGCGCCAGCATGGCCAGCACTCCTGTTGCAAGGTCGCCGTAGGCAGCAAACACGGCAAAGCCGGCAGGCAAATCGGGGCTGACGACACCCGGAACGAGGAAGACCAGCCCGAAGAAGCGGAAGCTGTGCAGAGCGGCAACAGCGCGCTGCGCCGCGACCCGGTCCATCGACCTGAGCCACGGCAAACCGTATGTAGCGAAGCAAAGCAGCCACGCGACATAGCCCAGAACAAGATGGATTTGGAATAGGACTTCGGTGGACATCTGGCCTCCTCTCGACAATTGGTTCATGCGGCCTCGAACACTGCGGTCAGGATACCGAGCCGACCTTGCATAAGATTTCGTCCGAGGTTGGCCGCAAGCTCAGCGAAGTCCGGTCCCATCACCACGCCGAGATTGGGCGAAGGCGGCGGCCCCGACGCGCGCAACTGTGCGAACCACGCCTTGGCGGCGTCGGTGTCGTCTTGCCATGCCAGCATGCGGAAGCTGGCCGGTTCGATCGCCTCGCGCGTCGCACCGGCTGTTAGGAGAAAGCTCGTCGCCGGCGTTCTCGCCCAGGGAAGCGGATAGTGCGGCTCGCCTCCAGACAGCACGACGTCGTATGTGGCAAACCTGCCGCCTGGCTTCAGCACGCGCCGAATCTCGCTGTAGAGCAGCGTCCGGTCAGAGATGTTCATCGCCACGTGCTGCAACAGCACCGCGTCGAAACGGCCATCGTCGAATGGGAGCTCCAATGCGCTGGCGGTCTGGAACGACAGCTGCCCGCTCTGTCCCGTGCGCTCGGTCAGATAGCGCGCGGCATCCACGAAAGGCTCGCTGAGATCCACGCCAGTAACCCGGCAGCCATAGGTCGCAGCCAGAAAGCGCGCCGGCCCACCGACGCCCGAGCCGACGTCCAGTATCGACATGTCGGCAGCGATCCCCGCCAATTGGGCAAGCTCGGCGGTGGCAGCTAGCCCACGGGTGTGAAACTGGTCGAGAACGCCCAATTGTTGGGGCGTGAGGAGCTGGTCCTCCGGGCCGAGGGCAGCCAACACCGTCTTCAGCCGCTCGGTCAGGCCCGTCGCGCGATAATGGTCGCGTACCCCTTCAAGTTCATCGGTCATCGCATGATGTCTCCTAGGTTCAGCTCATACCTAGGCCCACTTCCATAATTCGACTACCCGGCGTAATAACAACAACCTATGAAGCAGAACTACACAGTCCGACATGGTGCGCTGGAGGGCATCGAGGCGTTCCTGGCTGTCGCCAGGCACCGCAACTTCCGCCGCGCCGCAGCGCAACTCGGCGTGACACCGTCCGCCGTGAGCCAGGCGGTGCGCGCGCTGGAGGCACGCATGGGTGCGGCGCTGTTCGTCCGCACGACACGGAGCGTCGGCTTGACCGAGCCTGGCCAGCGGTTCCTCGATCGTGCCGGCCCTGCTTTCGAAGAACTCGTCGCGGCCGGCGAGGCCGTGCGTGACATCGGCCAACGGCCGACCGGTCTGCTGCGCCTGTCCGTGCCCCGCGCTGTCGTGCCGTTGATCCTGGAGCCGATGATCGCGTCGTTCTGCCGGGCTTACCCCGAGATCGAGCTGGAGATCGCCGCGAGCGACGAGATGGTCGATCTCGCGGCCGGCGGGTTCGATGCCGGCATCCGTCTCGGCCAGTTCATTGCGGTCGACATGGTCGCGGTGCGGCTAACCCCATCGTTTTCGTTCGTGGTCGTCGGCAGCCCTGACTATCTCAAACGCCACGGCCGCCCCGAACGCGTCGACGATCTGCGCAACCACGCCTGCCTGCGCTTGCGCCGTTCGAATGGCGCCATAGCGCCCTGGGCTTTCGTCGACGGCAACGAGACGATCGAGGCGATGCTCTCAGGCCCGCTGATAGCGCACGATTATCCGACATTGCTCGGGGCCGCGATGCGGGGCGTCGGGCTGGCGCAGACGCCTCGACCAATCGCTGAAGCTCCGATAGCCGAAGGTAAACTGGAACCGATGCTGGACGGCATCGCCGCCACGACGCCGGGCGTCTTCCTGTATCATCCCGGCAAGCGCCAAGTCCTGCCGAAGCTGCGCGCCTTCATCGACCACCTCAAATCCGCGGCGTGAGATGTCGGAATCCGGCCCCCTTGCGGTGGTCTCGCTACTGCCGGCGTCGGGCGAGATTGATGCGGCGTGAGTGTCGCGTCTCAACTCGATCCCGCAGAGCACATGGCTTTGATCTCCAGCTACGCCGGCGCACCGGCGACTGACCCTCTCACCACCAGGTCGACCGGCCAGACCTCGCCTCGCGCGCCCTCCTCCAGTCCTGAAATCCGTGCCGCCAGCCGCTCGGCGACACGGGCGCCGGCGAGACGGATCGATGAACGCGTCGTCGACAGCGGCACCGAGAAATTCTCCGGCCTCAGCCAGGGGAAGACATCGTCATGGGCGATCAGCGAGACGTCGCCCGGGATGCTCAAGCCGAGGTCGCGCACCGCACGCACGACGCCCAGCGCCATGATCAGGCTGGAGCAGGCGATCGCCGTCGGCGCGTCGTCCCCTTCCAGCAAACGCCTGGTGGCGCGGTAGCCGTTCTCCTCGGTCATATCGACCGAGCAGACATGGCGTTCGATCAATGTCAGTCCGCTCGCGGCGAGTGCCCGGCGCACGCCGCGTTCGCGATGGATGGCGAAGGTCTCGCGGCCGTCACCGTTGATCAGCGCCAGCCGCCGATGACCGAGCTGGATCAGCAGCCTGGCCGCTTCGTGGAAGGCGCCCTCATTGTCGATGTCGGTGAAGGCGTAGTCGAAATCGAAGCCCTCACTGCGGCCATGGACGATGAAGGGAATGCCGAGCGTGTTGACCAGCGCCACGCGCCGGTCAGCGGGCCTTGGAGAGGAGATATAAACAGCGTCGACCTGCCGGTTGGCGACGATGCGCCGGTAGGTCGTCTCCTGGTCGTCGGCGTCGGCCGGCGACAGCACAAGGTCGAGCTCGTGCGAGCGGGCATAGTCGCCAAGGCCGGACAGGAACTCGACGAAATGCGGATCGATGTCGACGGACGCACCGGTCGGCAGGACATAGCCGATCATGCCGGTCTTGCCGGTCGCCAGCCGGCGCGCGCTCGGGTTGGGCCGATAGCCATGGCGCTTGGCGGCATCCATGACACGCCTGCGCGTCTCCTCGTTGACCTCGGGATAGCCGTTCAGCGCGCGGCTTACCGTGGTTTGCGAAAGTGCCAGCATGTGGGCGAGCTGCTTGAGGTTCACGAAAGTCTCCATTCCCTCAAAGCGCTTTTAAATTGAATCGACCCAAGTGCCACCGGGGCCGAGCCATACGAAGCCCAACCATAGACGCGGTTTGGGCATGTTTGAAACAAAAATTGCTGCTGCACTGCCATAATAGCATGCTGCGACGCACTTTTAGGGCGAAAATGCGCGAACCTAAATCGATTGATTCGCCAGCCTCTTGACTTCCCCGCGATTCAATGGCGTGATCGAAAAAGCCAAAGCGCTTTGGAAGACTCTTCGAAAGGTTGCGGTTCCTTTCCGACTGAGTCACAGTCCTGCGGCGTCGGCGGGCGGAATGGAGGTTCCGTCCGGTGTGTGAGACCCACTGGGAGGAATACCGATGAAGAAAATGCTTTTGCTGGGTGCTGCGTTTGCCACGTTCGCCCTGAACGCGCCCGCGCAGGCCGAACTGAAGTTCAAGCCCGGCGAAGACAAGCGCTTCAACTGGGCGAACTACGAAGAGCTCAAGAAAGTCGACCTCAAGGGTGAAACGCTGTCGATCTTCGGACCGTGGCGCGGCGAGGACGAAGGCCTGGTGCGCGGCGTCCTCGACTATTTCTCGGAAGCCACCGGCGTCGAGATCAAATACTCCTCCTCGGAGAATTACGAGCAGCAGATCGTCATCGACACGCAGGCCGGCAGCCCGCCGAACATCGCCGTGCTGCCGCAGCCGGGCCTCATCCAGGACCTGGCGTCGAAGGGCCTTTTGACGCCGCTCGGTGACGACACCGCCAAATGGGTCAAGGACAATTACGGCGCCGGCCAGTCATGGGTCGATCTCGGCACCTTCAAGGACAAGGACGGCAAGCCGGGCTTCTTCGCCTTCCCTTACAAGGCCGACGTGAAGTCGCTGGTCTGGTACTCGCCGGACAATTTCGAGGAAGCCGGCTACAAGGTGCCGAAGACCCAGGAAGAACTCGCCGATCTCGAAAAGAAGATCATCGCCGATGGCGGCAAGCCGTGGTGCATCGGCCTCGGCTCCGGCGGTGCCACCGGCTGGCCGGCAACCGACTGGGTCGAAGACCTGATGCTGCGCACCCAGCCTCCGGAGGTCTACGACAAATGGGTGAAGAACGAGATCCCGTTCAACGATCCGGCGGTGGTCAACGCCATCGACATTTTCGGCAAGATCGCGACCGACGACAAGATGGTCGACGGCGGCGCCAAGGCGGTTGCGGCGACCGACTTCCGCGACAGCCCGAAGGGCCTCTTTTCGGTGCCGCCGAAATGCTACCTGCACCACCAGGCATCGTTCATTCCGACCTTCTTCCCGGAAGGCACCAAGGTCGGCCAGGACGCGGACTTCTTCTACTTCCCGCCCTATGCCGCCAAGCCTGAACTGGGCACGCCCGTGCTCGGCGCCGGTACGCTGGCGATGATCACCAAGGACAGCAAGAGTGCGCGCGCGTTCATCGAATTCCTGAAGATGCCGCTCGCCCACGAGATCTGGATGGCCGAGGGCGGCTTCGTGACGCCGCTCAAGTCGGTCAACAAGGATGCCTATGCCAGCGACGCGCTGAAGAAACAGGGCGAAATCCTCGCCAATGCCTCGACTTTCCGCTTCGACGGTTCCGACCTGATGCCGGGCAAGATCGGCGCCGGCGCCTTCTGGACCGGCATGATCGACCTGGTCGGCGGCAAGTCGGCACAGGACGTCGCCACCGACATCCAGAAGAGCTGGGACGCCATCAAGTAGACGGCTGGCACGTAGACGACCAACCATTCTCGCACTGGATTCGGACCGTACCGGCCCGGATCCGACGGCGGCCCGTGCCGCAGCCTTTCGTCATGAGCGCATTGACATGAAGCGCGATCGGCAATGTGCGCAAGCCGCCGATGACGCGCTCCAAACAACTGAATCGGCGCCTGGTCCCCGTCACCAAGGTCATTCCTTGTCGGGTCATGCGCAGGGGGAGAGGGACCCATGGCGGCTCAGATTTTCTCGGCCATATTCGTCATCATCGTCGGCGTCGGCGGTTGCGTCGCCTATTTCTGGGGCGCCAACAAACTGGTCGACCTGATATTCCCGTCACGCGGCGTCGCCGGTGCCGCGGCCATCGACAATCTACGCCGGCAAGGGTTGGTCCGCCCATGGCTGTTCGTCGGCCCGGCGATGATCATCCTCACCATTTACCTGATCTATCCGGTGGTCGAGACGCTGCGGCTGTCGTTCCTCGATCGCGGCGGCATCAGTTTCGTCGGCCTGGCGAACTATGAATGGGCGTTCGGCGACCGCGAGTTCCGCAACTCGATCCTCAACAACATCATCTGGCTGGCGGTGGTGCCGGCCGCCTGCACCTTCCTCGGGCTGATCATCGCCGTGCTTACGGACAAGATCTGGTGGGGCACGATCGCCAAGAGCCTGATCTTCCTGCCGCTGGCGATCTCCTTCGTCGGCGCCAGCGTGATCTGGAAATTCATCTACGAGTATCGGGGCGAGGGCCAGACGCAGATCGGCATCCTCAACGCCATCATCCAGCATTTCGGCGGCCAGCCGCAGGTCTGGATATCGCTGCCGTTCTGGAACAATTTCTTCCTGATGATCATCCTGATCTGGATCCAGACCGGCTTTGCCATGGTCATCCTGTCTTCCGCCCTGCGCGGCATCCCCGAGGAAACGCTGGAAGCCGCCGTCATCGACGGCGCCAATCCGTTCCAGATCTTCTGGAAGATCATGGTGCCGCAGATCTGGGGCACCATCGCCGTGGTCTGGACCACGATCACCATTCTGGTGCTCAAAGTATTCGACATCGTGCTGACCATGACCAACGGCCAGTGGAACAGCCAGGTGCTGGCCAATCTGATGTTCGACTGGATGTTCCGCGGCGGCGGCGATTTCGGCCGCGGCGCCACCATCGCCATCATCATCATGATTGCGGTCATTCCGATCATGGTCTGGAACATCCGACAGGCGAACAAAGAGACGGGAGGACATTGAGATGGCCGTCGCGACCGGAAATTCCTTCGCCAGCCGCTTCGGCGTCCACATCGCCGTGCTCATCTTCGTCGCGATCTGGACCATACCGACCCTTGGCATCCTGGTTTCGTCGCTGCGCGACAAGAACCAGATCATCGCCTCGGGCTGGTGGAACTCGTTCGCCAGTTCCACACAGACGGAAGCCGGCCGGCTGCCGCCCGCCTCGGCGCAAGTCGAGAAGGACGGCAAGTTCGTGCTCGAGGGCAATATCTTCGGCGACGGCACCAAGCGCGACATCAGCGCCTTCGGAATCAAATCGGCGGCACCGACGCAGTATCCCGCCGGCACCACAGCCGATCTCGGCGACGGCGTGACCTTGCAGCTCAATGCCGACGGCAGCTTCGTCATGCAGTCCCCGAAAGCGTTCGAAGGCGATCGCGGCCAGCGCGTCTATTATGCTTCGTCGGCGCCGCCGAAATTCACCACCGATAATTACAAAACCGTGCTGTTTTCCGAAGGCATCGGACGGTCTTTCATGAATTCCCTGACCGTCACCATTCCGGCGACCGTCATCCCGATCCTGATCGCCGCCTTTGCCGCCTATGCGCTGGCCTGGATGCGGTTTCCCGGCCGGGCGCTGCTGATCGCGGTCATCATCGGCTTGCTGGTGGTGCCATTGCAGATGTCGCTGATCCCGCTGTTGAAACTCTACAACGGCGTCGGCGCTTTCTTCGGCATGCCGTCGAAGACCTATCTCGGCATCTGGCTGGCGCATACCGGCTTCGGCCTGCCC
>NZ_RZRA01000990.1:0-1990 GCF_003998945.1 Mesorhizobium sp. M7A.F.Ca.CA.003.01.2.1
GCACGGACATATCCGTGCCATCGGGCAGTTCGGTCTCGTCCTCCCCGCCGGGATCGTCATCGTCGCTCGCCTCTGCGGCCACGGACGGCCCCTCCTCCTCGCCTGCCTCCTCCTGCGCGCTGTCGTCGAGATTGGCGACCAGCATCAGGGCACTGGCCGCCACCTGCCGCCTTTGCAAATCGCCCATGACGCCGCGCACACGGTCCTGTTCGCCCAGCAGAAGCGCCGGAATGGCAACCTTGTCATAGAATTCGACCAGATATTTCTCCTCCAGCATCTCCTCGGCATGATCGGTGGCTTCTTCCGGATCGCCGGCCAGCAGCCGCTGGTACAGGCGCGCATGGGGTTCGAGCACGGGCTCGTTGCCGAACAGCACGTCCAGGAATTCAAACTGCGGCACGTGCCTGCCCAGCACCACCAGGCAGACAGTGAGCGGCGTCGACAGGATCAGCCCGAGCGGCCCCCAGAGCCACGTCCAGAAAATCGCCGCGACAATGATCGCCAGCGGCGACAGTCCCGTCCGCGAACCGTAGAGCCAGGGTTCGATGACATTGCCGGTGATCAGTTCCATCACCACGAACAGGGCGGCTGTCCACAGCACGAGCGACCAGCCCGGTGCCACGGCCAGCGCCAGGAACAGCGGCAAAAGCATACCTATGATCGGGCCGATATAGGGAACGAAACGCAGCGCCAGTGCCAGCAGCCCCCACAGCAGCGCATTGGGAATACCGAGGGCCCAGAGCCCGATCGCGATCGGTATGGCGTAGACGATGTTGACGACCAATTGCATCAGGAGATAGCGGCCCACCCGTTTGGCGGCATCCTGAAGCGCCTCGGTGGTGCGGTGGAGGTCGCCGTAGCCGACAAGCCGGATGAAGCGGTCGCGCAGATCCTCCCGCTCGAGCAGCATGAAGATGACGACGACGATGATCAGCCCGGCCGACCCAAGCGGGCTGATCAGCGGCCCGACGACATTCTGCAGGACCTGAAGCGGCCTTTCGTGCGCGACGATCTCGACCGGCACCGGCTCGCGCGGCGGCTTTTCCGGGGCGGCGGCCGGCAGCGAGGGGTCTTGCCTGTCGATCTCCTGGCCGACCCGCTCGACCACCTTGCTCAGTCTGGCAAGGATCCCGCCCCCGGTCTCCTTGAGCGAGCGGATCTTGGTCAGGATGTTGGTCTGGTAGACCGGGATGTTCTGCGCCAGTTCGCTGACCTGCGTGGCGACGATGAAGGAGAACAGGCCAAGCGCCGCGAAGGCGCCGAGCACGCTGGCGATGACGGCGGCAATCCGGGGAATGCCGACCTTTTTTAGCGCTGCGACAAGCGGCGCCAGTGCGAAGGTCAGCAGCAGCGCGATGGCGATCGGCAGGAAAACCTCGCGCCCGAAATACAGTGCCGCCACTGTCGTGACGATGGCCGCCACATTGGGCAAAGAGGTTCGCGGATGGGGCGCGGCCGCTGAAAGGGCGTCCCCCAGCCCATCAGCCGGAGACGCCGTGCCGTTTCGACGATTGGCCACGTGATGCCTCCCTGCCAAATGCCATGATCGGGCATATAGAGCGGACGTGCAACTTTAGCCAACGATGAAATACGCCTCGCTCACAGGCAATGATCCGGCCCGCACCGGCCGCTCCCGAAGGGCTAAATGGAAGTCAGGCTCGCCCGATCGGATCAGCGCGCCGCATGCCTGGCCAGCGCGTGCTCGATCAGCACGTCGATGGTCTGGCTGTAGCCGATGCCTGAGGCGGCAAGCGCCTTGGCATACATCGAGATGTCGGTGAAGCCGGGAATGGTGTTGACCTCGTTGACAAGCAGGCTGCCGTCGGCGCGCAGGAAGAAATCGACGCGCGCCATGGCTTCGCAGCCAAGCGCCTGGAACGCCTGCCGCGCCATATCCCTGGCCTTTTCGGCCACATCGGCCGGGACATCGGCGGGCACCTTGACCAGCGCGCCGTCGGCATCGAGATATTTGGCCTCATAGGTGTAGAAG
>NZ_RZRA01000991.1:0-1988 GCF_003998945.1 Mesorhizobium sp. M7A.F.Ca.CA.003.01.2.1
CTCCGCACCCGTCTGGGCAGCCGAGACGCCAAAGCTGCATGCCGCCTATCTCGACTGGTCGACACCACCCGAAAGCGGCCCCGGCCCGGTCCAGATGGGCCCGATCATGAACTATCTCGAAAAGATGCTGCCCGACGACGCCATCCTCACCAACGGCGCCGGCAATTATGCCACCTGGGTGCATCGTTTCCATCGCTTCCGCCGCTTCGCCACTCAAGGTGCGCCGACGTCAGGCTCGATGGGCTATGGCACGCCTGCGGCAGTCGCCGCCAAAGAGCTGTTTCCAGAGCGCACCGTGGTCGCTTTCGCCGGCGACGGCTGCTTCCTGATGAACGGGCAGGAATTCGCCACTGCCGTGCAATACGACCTGCCGATCGTCGTCGTCGTCGTCAACAACGGCATCTACGGCACCATCCGCATGCATCAGGAGCGCGAATATCCCGGCCGCGTGGTGGCCACCGACCTCAAGAACCCCGATTTCGCGGCTCTCGCCCGCGCCTATGGCGGCCATGGCGAAACGGTTGAGAAGACGGCGGACTTCGCCCCGGCCTTCGAACGCGCCCGCGCCAGCGGCAAGCCGGCGATCGTCGAGATCAGGCTCGACCCCGAAGCGATCACCCCGACCCGGACGATGACCCAGATCCGCGACAAGGTTTGAGGGCCGACCGGGGCAAGTCGAGTTCCTTCACGCCCCCTCTGCCCTGCCGGGCATCTCCCCCTCAAGGGGGGAGATTGGCAGTTTCGTCGTCTCGCCCTTCTTCCAACACTGGCGATTGGCGAAACCCGAAGTACATTCGATCTCCCCCCTTGAGGGGGAGATGTCCGGCAGGACAGAGGGGGGCGCTGTCCTGCCAACCTTCAACGGTCAGCTACTTCGCCTTCTCGATCTGGCCGCGGACCTCCCCATTCGGGTTCGCTTTGGTGTGGACGTTGACGTAATACTTGCCGGCCTCAAGGTCAGCCGCCTGGGCATCAGTGAGCGTCTCCGACCCCTTGATCGGGCTCTTGAGTTTTTTGAACGGGATGACAGGGTCGGCGTTTTCACCCATCGCCGCAGGGCCATGGATATGCGCGGCCGTCGCCGGTCCGCTGAGGCCGGAATATTTGACGTTCCAGTTGAGCTTCTTCTTGGTCGTGTCGAAGGTGAAAGTGGCTGTGCCCTTACCCTTCGTGGTGACGGGCGGGCTCTGCTGGCTGCCGTCTAGTGTCGCCTTGAACTTTTCCATGGCTGCCAGGGCGGGCGATGCGAACAGGAAAGCGGTCGAAATGGCCAGCGCCGACAGCGCCGGTAAGAAGGATTGGGTGCGCATGAAGAACCTCCGATTGACTGTGCACGCGTCGCGGCTCCCCGGCGCGCGCATGCGCCAACGGAACGGCCTGGCGGCACAATGTATCCAACCACACGTTTTTGTGATGACGTATAGAGATCCTAGGGCCGTCCTGTCCGGCTTCAGCGATAGCGGTCAGACCGCCGCCAGCGCCTGCGTCAGGTCGGCGATCAGATCGTCCGGATGCTCGACGCCGATCGACAGCCTGACCGTGGTCTCCAGCACGCCGATGCGCTGGCGCACCTCGAAGGGAATGCCCGAATGGGTCATGGCCGCGGGGTGACTGGCCAGCGATTCCGTTCCGCCGAGGCTCACCGCCAGCTTGAAGATCTGCAATCCGTTGAGGAAGGCGAAAGCCGCCTTCTCCCCGCCCTTGATGTCGAAGGAGAAGGTTGATCCGGCGCCGCTGCATTGCGCCCTGTAGGCGCGGCCGGCCGGCGTATTCTCGCCCAGAAACGGCAGGTAGTGCACCTTGTCGACCTTGGCGTGGTCGCGCAGGAATTCGGCGATCAGGCGAGCATTGTCGTTGGCCCGCTCCATGCGGATCGACAGCGTCTCCAGCGAGCGGCCGAGCATCCAGCAGGAATGCGGGTCGAGCTGCGTGCCGATCGCGCCGCGCAGCGCCTTGATCGGCTTGGTGATAGCCTTGCTGCCCATGGC
>NZ_RZRA01000992.1:0-1985 GCF_003998945.1 Mesorhizobium sp. M7A.F.Ca.CA.003.01.2.1
TTGCGAATTCCTCCGGCATTTGGACTTCGGTTTATGCGTGAAGCCCGTTTTTGTCCAGACGGGTGAAGGCACAAGGGCAGATTGTCGCGGGGACAAAATCCGCCGCCGGTCAACACGACGCCGGATAGCCGCCAACCATCACTAAACAACCGGGAAACACCCGCAAATCCGACGCCCTTGTTCGGCTCGACACAAGGCCCCAGCCGGGTCTATCCTTGTCATCATGGCACACGTCATAGACCGCGACACCTGGGCCGTTCGCTCGGACCATTGGAAGGGCGAGTTGCAATGTGGCGCCTACGGCTCCAACTCCTGCCTGATCTTCAACTATCTGCCTGATGTCGGCGGCGGCCCGCGCCTGCACACACATCCCTACGCGGAGATCTTCATCATCCGCCAGGGCACCGGCCTGTTCACTGTCGGCGACCAGGAAATCGAGGCATCCGCCGGCCAGATCCTGATCGTGCCACCCAATACGCCGCACAAATTCACCAATCTCGGCCCAGGCCCGCTGGAAACGACCGACATCCACGAGAATGGCAGCTTCATCACCGAATGGCTGGAGTGATCCCTATTTCGCGCCGAGCCTGGCCAGCACCGCTTTCGGGATGTTGTATTCACGAATGACGGCATCGTGCTTGCGCAAGCCGCACAGCTCGCGCTGGATGAAATAGCCATGCACCGCCTCGGCGGCATCCTTGAGCAGAAGGGGGCGCAGTTGCTCGTCGGCATTGTCGCGCAGCCTGGCCAGCGTTTCCTCTACCCGCTGGCCGGCGCGGCCGAGTGCTGCCGCCTTTTCCGCCAATATTTCATGGCCGAGCGCGTCGAAGGCGGCTTCGGCGGCCGAGGCGCCGGCAAGATGAGATGGCGGACGCAAGGACATTTCAGCCTCCTTTCCCGAAAACCATGCGGTGTGTGACGAACTCTTCGCCCGCCACGCGCTGAAAGCCAAGCCGTTCATAGAAACGGAAAGCTTCTTGCGGCGCGCGGGTGTTCAGCATGGCGAAATGGTGACGTGCCCTGTCGACAACGGTTTCGACCAGCATCCGGCCAAGGCCGGCGCGACGGTGGCGCGCGCTGACGAACAGGTGCCGGACCCGGCCGTGGCCCCTGTCCTCGAAATAGGGATCGATGTTCAACCCGCACACGCCGGCGAGTTCCCTTCCATACCATGCTCCGTACAGCGCCTCCCCCCGTTTCAGGAACTTGTTGCGGCCACTTGCCCAGCCATCCGCAAGGCGTACCAGCATCCAGTAGCCTTCCAGCCGGCTCTCTTCCTTCAGCGTGTCGAAGGCCGGCATGGTCGGCCGAAACCGCTTGAGCACGTAGCCGACCTCTGGGATGGCGCCTGTCGATCCACCCATTGAGCTACTCCGCCGGGCGCGTCTCTTCGAGCACGCTGTCCTCGTGATAGAGAAAACCGCCGGACTGCCGCTTCCACAGCCGCGCATAGAGCCCGTCGAGCGCCACCAATTGGTCATGCGTGCCTTGCTCGACAATGCGGCCGCCGTCGAGCACCACCAGACGATCGAGTGCTGCGATCGTCGACAGCCGGTGGGCGATGGCGATGACCGTCTTGTTTTCCATCAGCCGTGTCAGATTCTCCTGGATCGCCGCCTCGATGTCGGAATCGAGTGCCGAGGTCGCCTCATCGAGAATCAGGATCGGCGCATCCTTGAGGAAGACGCGGGCGATCGCCACGCGCTGGCGCTGGCCTCCCGACAGCTTGACGCCGCGCTCGCCGACAAACGCCTCGTAGCCGGCGCGGTCCCTGTTGTCGCGCAAGGTCAGGATGAACTCGTGCGCCTCAGCCTTTTTCGCCGCCGCGATCACCTCCGCATCGGTCGCGTCAGGCATGCCGAGCTTGATGTTGTCGCGCAGCGAACGGTGGAACAGCGCCGTGTCCTGGCTGACGACGCCGATATTGGCGCGCAGCGAATTCTGCGTAACTTTGGCGACATCCTGGCCATCGATGGTGATCGACC
>NZ_RZRA01000993.1:0-1984 GCF_003998945.1 Mesorhizobium sp. M7A.F.Ca.CA.003.01.2.1
TCCATGGACTGCTCCCCCATCTCGGCCATTGGCAGAAAATCCCGAGGTGAATCGAGTTTGACCTAGCCTTTCCCGTCAGATCGTCTCCCTGACCCGCGCCGAGAGAAAATCCGGCAGGTCGGCGACCGAATCCAGAACCACATCGGCAATGCCGGCCAGCGATTCGCGGGTGCCGGTGCCGGAGAGCACGCCGGCCGCCAGCCCGCAGCCGCCGGCACGTGCCATTTCGAGGTCGTGCCGGTTGTCGCCGACCATGGCGATTTCCGCCGGCTTGAGGCCGGTGAGATCGCTAAAGGCCTGGATGGTGTCGGGCGCCGGCTTCGGATTGGCCACCGCGTCGTAGCCATAGGCCGCGTCGAACAATTGAGCGACGCCGAGCGTGACCAGCGTCTTTTCCGCGCCGCTGGTCGAATCGTTGGTGGCGACGCCAAGCCGGTAGGATTTCCTGTGCAGTGCCGTCAGCGTATCGACGATGCCCGGCAGCGCCACGGCCATCGCCGAGCCTTGTACGGAGGTGATCTCGTTGAAGCGGGCAACCGCAAGCATCTGATCCTCGTTGGACAGGCGTGGGAACCACAATTCGACGACGTCGAGATTGGTGCCGGAGGCAAAGATGGAGTCCGGCTTGAAACGCTTGTTGGCGAAATCGAAGCCGGCAGCGGCCAGCAGCCTGTCGGCTTTCCAGCGATCGCCTTCCGACGCATCCATGGCCATGAAGTCGGCAACGCCGAGCCAGGTGGCGTTGAAGTCGACAAGCGTGCCGTCCTTGTCGAACAATATTCCCTTGATGTCTGCCAAGCTTTTCACTCCGAGCCACGCAAATGCTGGATGAATCCCACAAGGCCAGCGGTCGATGCATCCCGATTGGCGGCACTTTCCTTGCCCTCCACGACAGGCAACAGGCCGGTGGCCAGTTCCTTGCCGAGTTCGACGCCCCACTGATCGAAGGAGTTGATGTTGAACAGCGTGCCCTCGACGAAGACGCGGTGCTCGTAGAGCGCGATCAGCCGGCCGAAGGTGCGCGGGTCGAGCTTTCTGTAGAGGATGGTGACCGAGGGACGGTTACCCGAGAAGACGCGGTGCGGCGCGATCTTGTCGACCTCGGCCGGCTTCATGCCCTTGGCCAGCATCTGGGCGCGCGCCTCGTCCAGCGTGCGGCCCTTCATCAGCGCTTCCGACTGCGCCAGGCAGTTGGCGAGCAGCAGATCATGCTGGTGCTTGAGATCGGGCTCGTGGCCGACGGCCGCGGCAAGGAATTCGACCGGGATGAAATCGGTGCCCTGGTGCAGCAGCTGGAAGAAGGCATGCTGGCCGTTGGTGCCGGGCTCACCCCAGACCAGCGGTCCGGTCGGCGTCGTCACCGCCGTGCCTTCGAGGGTGACGCTCTTGCCGTTCGATTCCATGTCAAGCTGCTGCAAATAGGCCGGCAGCCTGGACAGGCGCTGGTCGTAAGGGATGACGGCGCGCGCCGGGTAACCGCAGATCACGCGATGCCACCAGCCGACCAGTCCCAGCAGCGCCGGCAGGTTCTCCTGCACCGGCGCGGTGCGGAAATGCTCGTCCATCTCATGCGCGCCATCAAGGAAGGCGCGAAAATTCCGCGGGCCGACAGCGATCATCACCGGCAGGCCGATGGCACCCCAGAGCGAATAGCGGCCACCGACCCAGTCCCAGAAGCCGAAGACGCGATCGGGCGCGATGCCGAACTTGGCCACCAGGTCGAGCGCGGTCGAGACGGCGGCGAAATGCTTGCCGACCGCTTCCTTGCCGAGCGCCTTCTCCACCCAGTCGCGCGCCGTCTGCGCATTGGTCATCGTCTCGACGGTGGTGAAGGTCTTGGAAGCGATGATGAAAAGCGTGGTCTCGGCGGAGAGGCCCTTCAGCGTGTCGTGGATATGGGCGCCGTCTATGTTGGAGACGTAATGCGCGCGCGGCCCGTCA
The DNA here is from genome assembly GCF_003998945.1 of Mesorhizobium sp. M7A.F.Ca.CA.003.01.2.1. Taxonomy (NCBI): domain Bacteria; kingdom Pseudomonadati; phylum Pseudomonadota; class Alphaproteobacteria; order Hyphomicrobiales; family Phyllobacteriaceae; genus Mesorhizobium; species Mesorhizobium sp. M7A.F.Ca.CA.003.01.2.1. The sequence goes on from NZ_RZRA01000993.1 coordinate 1,942, forward strand.
TGATAGGGCGCCAGTGCCAGCGTCGCCATGGCGACGCTGGCAC
>NZ_RZRA01000994.1:0-1982 GCF_003998945.1 Mesorhizobium sp. M7A.F.Ca.CA.003.01.2.1
GCGTGCCGCAGCACGGCGTGGAACGGTATTGGCGCCGGCGGCGCGAAGGGCAGCGGCAGGTCGCGGGCGTCGGTGCCGGCGGCCCAGTCGGCCAGAACCTTGCCCATCGCCGTCGTCATGGCGATGCCGCGCCCGTTGCAGGCGCGACCGGCGATCAGTCCCGGACCGAGGTCGATCAGGTGCGGCAGGAAATCCGGTTCGACCGCTGCCATTCCCGACCAGCTGTAGGCAAGCGGCGGCAGGTCGGGCAGACCGAGATGCCGGCCGAGCCTTCGCCAGATCGTCTGCGGTACGCGCGTATCCGCACCGGCGCCAAGGATATGCATGCCGCCGCTGATCAGCCGGTTTTCGGCGTCGAAGCGGAAGGTGAACAGATTGCGTCTGGTGTCACCGACACCTTGCCCGCCGGGAAGCAATCGGTTGCGCACTTCACGAGGTAGCGGCGCTGTCGCGATCTGGAAGACTTTCAGCGGGAAGTAGGTTCGCTGCAACGACGGATTGAGGGACCAGCCATAGGCGTTGGTGGCGATCAGCACCTTGCCCGCGCGTACCGAGCCAGAGGGCATTTTCAGCATCCAGCCATCGGCTATGCGATCAACCGAGGTGACGCGCGTCTGCTCGAAGATCTTTGCGCCGGCCTTCTCCGCCGCATCGGCCAATCCGCGCGCATAGGCGACCGGATTGAGCACGCCGCCGGAACGGTCCATCCAGCCGCCGACATAGCCTGGCACGCCTGTCAGGGCTTCGACTTCCTGCCGATCCAATGTGACTGCCGGCCGGCCACGCTGTGCCCACTGCCCGGCACGTGACTTGACTTTTTCAAAGGCGGCAGGCGAATGCGCCGGCTGGATCCATCCGTTCTGCACGGCGTCGCAGTCGATGCCGTGCTGCCGGATCAGGCGGAAAACCAGGTCGGCGCTGCCGGCGGCGAAATCGATCAGCCTTTCGCCACGCGATGGTCCGAGATGGGCCAGTATGTCGGCCGGGTCCATCTTGGCGAAGTTCGGCACGACGAAGCCAGCATTCCTGCCGGTTGCGCCCCAGGCGATGAATTCGGCTTCGAGAACGGCGACGGAAAGGCCTTTGCCGGCGGCGTGCAGCGCGGTTGAAAGGCCCGAAAAGCCGCCGCCGACAATGGCCAGGTCGACATCGAGCTTACCCTGCAGCGCCGGCCGTTTGCGGCGGTCGCGGCTGACGGCAAGCCAGAGTGAAGCGCCATGCGCTTCCTGCCGAACCGCGGCATTCATGACGGGGAAACGCTTTTGGCCGTAGTCACCTTCGTCCGCTTGCCGAGCCAAGGCCGCCGTGGCCTGTCGCCGAACAGCCCGTTCGGCCGGACCAGCAGGATAACGCAGAGCATGACGCCGATGGCGGCGATCTGCAGCGCGGCGGCACGAGCCTGCTGTTCCGGCGGGAACAGGATGCTGGTCAGCGTGCCCGACCCAGCCCATATCGCCCAGACCAGGATGCTGCCGATGACGGCGCCGAGATTGCTGCCCGAGCCGCCCACGATCAGCATCACCCAGACCTGGAAGGTCAGGATCGGCAAATAATTGTCCGGCGCGATGAAGCCGGTGAAATGCGCCTGCAATGCGCCGGCCAGTGCCATGATGGCGCCGCCCACGGCGAAGGCCTGGACGCGATAGAAACGCGCGCTCTTGCCAAGCGAGATCGCCGCCCGCTCATCCTCGCGTAGCGCCTTCAGCACGCGGCCCCACGGGCTGCGCGACAGATGTTCCAAAGCGAGATAGGCGACCAGAGTCACCGCCGCGACCACGGCAAGGTTCGACAGGTTGAACAGCAGCGGCGTCTCGGCAAGGCTGCCGAAGGGGCGCGGGATGAAGCCGATGCCGAACGGGCCGCCGGTCAGTTTCTGCGCGTTGAGCGCGACCAGTTGCACGACGACGGCGACGCCGAAGGTGGTGATCGCCAGATAGTCGGACCTGAGCCGCAGCGTCGCCATGCCAGTTAACGCCGCGGCA
>NZ_RZRA01000995.1:0-1972 GCF_003998945.1 Mesorhizobium sp. M7A.F.Ca.CA.003.01.2.1
GGCCTGCCGTGGTGAAAGGGCCAGATTCCCGAATTTCATGCTCTAGCCCCTCGCGATCGCATGGAAGAAGGTGCCGCTGACATGGCCGCGCCGGTAGCCCGAGGCGCCGATCGGATTGCCCTGGCCGTCGGCAAGGTCGGCCAGCGGCTCGTCATTGCCGGTGGCCGTCATCTGCGCATAGTGGAATTCGTGGCCCCGGATCAGCGCGGCCTGTGCACCCAGCGGACAATCGGCACGCAGCCGCGCCTCGCGGTAGCCGAGGTTCATCTTGCGCCTGGCGAAGCTGGTGGCATGGCCGAGCAGGCCGAGCATCGCATGCGTTTCGCCCGACGCGTCCTCCAGGGCTTCGCCGAGCACCATGAAGCCACCGCACTCGCCATGGATGGGCTTCGTCGCGGCGAAACGCGCCATGCCGGCGCGGAAAGTCGCGGCGGCGGCGAGCTTGCCGGCGTGAAGCTCGGGATAGCCGCCCGGCAACCAGCAAACGTCGCAGGTCCCGTCGGGCGCTTCGTCGACGAGCGGCGAGAACGGGACGATTTCCGCACCCGCCTTGCGCCAGTAGGCGGCGACATGCGGATAGAGGAAGGTGAAGGCGGCATCCTCGGCCAGCGCGATGCGTTGGCCGGGCGGCGCCAGCGCGTCGTCGAAACCGCCGGGCGCGGGGGTGAGGGGCGTCGCCAGGGCCATGATCGCATCGAGATCGAGCGACTTTTCCGCCATGTCGGCCAGCCGGTCGAGATGCGCCATCAGGTCGTCATATTCGCCAGCCTGGACAAGGCCGAGATGCCGCTCGGGCAGGTTCAGAGTGGGATCGCGCAGGATGGCGCCGACGACCGGCAGGCCGATCGCCTCGATGGCCTCGCTGCACAGCTTGCGGTGCCGCTCGCTGCCCAGCCGATTGAGCGCGACACCGGCCATGCGCACGTCAGGATCATAGGTGGCAAAACCCTTGGCGACAGCCGCCGCCGTGGTCGACTGGCCGGAGACGTCGAGCACAAGCAGCACCGGCAGGCCATAGAGCCGCGCCAGGTCGGCCGCCGAGCCGGTTCGGCCGGGAGCCGCGGGTATCCCGTCGAACAGGCCCATGGCGCTTTCCAGGATGACGAAATCGGTGTCATCGGCGGCTTGCGCGGCAAGGGCGTTGAGCAGCGATGGCGGCATCGCCCAGCTGTCCAGATTGACACCGGAGAGGCCCGTGGCGGCGGTGTGGAAGCCGGGGTCGATATAGTCGGGGCCGGATTTGGCGCCGCGCACCTTCAGCCCGCGCCGGGTCAGCGCCCGCAGGATGCCGATGGTGACGCTGGTCTTGCCGGAGCCGGAGCGCGGCGCGCCGATGATGATGGCGCGGGCCGTCATGCTTGCCCCGCCAGGGCCGCGCGCATGGCAACGATGCCGCCAACGACGATCAGCGCCGGCGAGGCCAGACCGGCGGCCGCAGCTTCCTCGGCAATGGTGGCGAGCGTGGCGACGACGGTCCGCTCCTGCGGCGTCGTCGCGGCGACGATTACAGCCGCCGGTGTCGACGGCGCCAGCCCGCCATCGAGAAGGGCGGCTGATATCAAGGGCAGATTGGCCATGCCCATATAGACGACGACAGGCTGGCCGGTGCGGGCGATCGCCGCCCAGTCGAGATCGTCATCGGTGCCGGCGGCGTGGCCGGTCGCCAGGATCACCGCCTTGTTGATGCCGCGCATAGTGGCGGGGATGCCGGTCGCGGCCAGCGCACTGAGGCCCGAGGTCAGGCCGGGCAGGACGCGGAACGGGATACTTTCCCGCGCCAGCGCCAGAGCTTCTTCGCCGCCACGGCCGAAAATATAGGGATCGCCGCCCTTCAGCCTGACGTCGCGGCGGCCTTCGCGTGCGAGCCGGACCAGCAGGGCGGTGATGTCGTCCTGTTTCATCGACGGTTTGCCGCCGCGCTTGCCGGCAAAGAAAAGCTCGGCATTCTCCGCAACTGCGACAATGTCAGGGG
>NZ_RZRA01000996.1:0-1968 GCF_003998945.1 Mesorhizobium sp. M7A.F.Ca.CA.003.01.2.1
ACCTGCCCTACGGCTCGAACCTGGTGAATTTCGGCCAGTTGCTGATGATGCCCAAACTCGTCTCGTTCGCTCTGGCGGCCGTGCCGGGCATCGTCATGCTGATCACCGGCCTGCGCACCGTCGCGCGCCGCCGCGCCGCGAACCTGTCGGCGCCGTCGACCGGCGGGCTCGTCACGCGCGCGGTGGTGATTACGGTCATTCTCGAGCTCATCGTCTTCTATCTCAATCAGGCGCGCGGCATTCCGTGGATGTTCGGCCTGTTCGTCGGCCTGGTCATATCGATGCACTACGCGCTGACGCGGACCAAATGGGGCCGCTCTATGTCGGCGGTCGGCGGCAACCGCGAGGCGGCGCGGCGCGCCGGCATCAATGTGCGGCTGATCTATTCCAGCGCCTTCGTGCTGTGCTCGATGCTGGCGGCTTTCGGCGGCGTGCTGTCGGCGGCCCGCCTGGCCTCGGCCAGCCAGCAGGCCGGCACGGGCGACGTCAACCTCAACGCCATCGCAGCGGCCGTCATAGGCGGCACCAGCCTGTTCGGCGGCAGGGGCAGCGCCTATTCGGCACTGCTCGGCATCATCGTCATCCAGTCGATCGCCAGCGGCCTGACGCTGCTCGATCTGTCCTCGTCGCTTCGGTACATGATCACCGGCGCCGTGCTTGCCATCGCGGTCATCGTCGACTCGCTGGCACGCCGCTCGCGTGTCTCGCATGGCCGGGCCTGAACCCATCAACAGGAAGCAAGACATGAGCCAAGAACTGTCCGGAAAAGTTGCCGCCGTCACCGGTGCCGCGTCAGGCATCGGCCTCGAATGCGCCAGGCATATGCTGGCGGCCGGCGCCACCGTGGTGCTGGTCGACCGCGCCGAGGCGACGCTGAACAAACTGTGCGCCGAACTCGGCCCCAAAGCGATCCCGCTGGTGATCGACCTGATGCAGCCGGCAAGCGTCGCCACCATGATGCCGCAAATCCTGGAGAAGGCCGGCCAACTCGACATCTTCCATGCCAATGCCGGCGCCTATGTCGGCGGCGAGGTGGCGACCGGCGATCCCGACGTCTGGGATCGCATGCTCAACCTCAACATCAATGCCTGCTTCCGTTCGATCCAGGCGGTGCTGCCGCACATGATCGAACGCAAGACCGGCGACATCATCGTCACCAGTTCGATCGCCGGTCTGGTCCCGGTGGTCTGGGAACCGATCTACACGGCCTCCAAGCACGCCGTGCAGGCCTTCGTCCACACGGTGCGCCGGCAAGTCGCCAAGCACGGCCTGCGCGTCGGCGCCGTGGCGCCCGGCCCGGTGGTGACGGCACTGGTCGACGACTGGCCGAAGGCCAAGCTCGAAGAGGAACTCGCCGCCGGCGGCCTGATGCAGCCACGCGAGGTGGCCGAAGCGGTGATGTTCATGCTGACCCGGCCGCGCAATGTGACGATAAGGGATTTGGTGATTTTGCCGCAGAGCAATGATCTCTAGGGGGAGTAGGGGAGTAGGGCAGTAGGGCAGTAGGGCAGTAGGGCAGTAGGGCAGTAGGGCAGTAGGATTGCTCTGCCGTTCAATGCCCGGGCCCGAGCCAAGCCACCATCTCCTATTCCCGTACTGCCTTACTGCCCTACTCCCCTACTCCCCTACTGCCTTAAACCGAAGGTTTCCCCCAATGTCCCACTTCCTCGGCATCGACGTCGGCACCGGCAGCGCGCGGGCCGGGGTGTTCGACCACACGGGAACCCTGCTTGCCTCGGCCAAACGGGACATCGAGGTCTGGCGCGAGGCCGGCGACATTGTCGAGCAGTCGAGCAACGACATCTGGCGGGCGGTTTGCGCGGCCACGCGTGAAGCGGTCGCGCAATCGGGCGTGGCGCCCGAGGCGATCGCCGGCATCGGCTTCGACGCCACCTGTTCGCTGGTGGTGCTGGGCGAGGGCGGCGTGCCGCTGCCGGTAAGCAAGTCCGCCAATCCGGAACGCAACAT
>NZ_RZRA01000997.1:0-1966 GCF_003998945.1 Mesorhizobium sp. M7A.F.Ca.CA.003.01.2.1
GGGCGGCGCTTTGCCGTGGCCGGCAGCCGCCTCATCCCAGCGCACGGCATGCGGCAATCCCCGGAGCTCGGCGTCGTCCACCTGACCGGAGACGATGAGCCGCCGCAGCGACGGACAGTTACGCGCCGGCTCAGCAAAGACCGGCTGCAAATGTTTGTCGGTGATCAATGCTGCCGGAAGGCAATCGTTGAGCAAATACCCCAGCTTGTCGCTCTTGGTGAGCGGATTGACGACGCACACAACGGCGCTCGCCTTGAGAACCGCCCAGAAGCTGACCACGGTCTCGACGGTGTTGTCGGCGAAGATCATAACGCGGTCACCGGGGGCGACCCCGGACGTGACGAGATGACGGGCGACCGCGCTGGAGCGTGTCTCAAGCTCGTCATAGGTGAGCCGGTGCTCGCCGCACACCAGCGCTATCTTGTCGCCGAGCCGTTCGGCCGAATGGCTGAGGTAATCGTCCAGCAGAGGTACGGCGCCATGCATCATACCAGCACCTCTTCCCTGTGCAGGTGATCGACGTCTATCCTGAGGTCGACCGCATGCGCGCTCGATGGGCGGCTAGCGACAAACTGCTGATGGAGGAGCTGCGTCGACAGCACGCCGACCAACGCCATGTTGTCCGAGTTGGACAGATCCCCATCGCCGGTCTTGGCAGCGCATTTGTCCAGCAGGCGCGCGACCGAGTTCGGATCAAAGACATTCGCCGCGCGCAGGGCAGTCTCGGAGAGTGCTTCGCGGACATAGGCGGGTGCGCCATCGCCCGTGAAGCAAAGTGCGTTGGGCGCCCGGTAGGGTTGCTTCTTGCGGGCCACGACTTCCGCGGGCACGATCGATTTCGCCACACGCTTCAGCACGTGTTTCTCATCCAGAATGCGCAGCTTGTAGTCGGGCGGGAGCGAATTCGCCAACGCCACGAGCCTGTCGTCCAGGAACGGGAAGCGCCCCTCGACAGAATGGGCCATCAGCATCCTGTCACCCTGCGAGGAGAGCAGGTAGCCCGACATCAGCGTCCTGATCTCAAGATACTGGTCCTGCGCGAGAGGACCCCATCGTGGAAACTCTTCGGGCAGGTGGCCAAGCAGGTCCGCCACCACGTCGTGACGCGCCGCTTCGGCATGCATGTCGGCCGAGAACAGCCGTTTGATGGCGCTGGTGGTGCGCCAGCGGGTGTCATGCGCGAAGCCGGGCGCGCCAAATGCATGGATACCGTGTCCGAAGAACTGGCGCGCCATCGCCTGCTGCTTGACGGGCGACCGGCTCAGATAGGGGTAGAGCCGTTCCAGCAGTCGCGCGCGTCGGGCGGATGCGGGCTGCCGCCCCCAGAAACGGCGGACCTTGCCTTCACGGAACAGGTCGTAGCCGGCAAACATCTCGTCGGCGCCCTCGCCGGTCAGGACGACCTTGATGCCATGTTCGCGCACCAGCCTCGAGAGAAGGAACAACGGCGCCGGCGCGGTCCTGAGAATCGGACACTCGGCGTGACGGATCACATCTGGGAAAACCTCGGCAATATCACCGCGCGAAACCATCACCTCGTGGTGCTCGCCGCCGCTCGCACTTGCAACCAGCCGCTGGTAACGGGTTTCATCATATTCGGCGTCAGCAAAACGCAACGAGAAGGTCTGGAATGGCGCGCCGGCGAAGCGCCTACCGAGCATGGCGACAAGTGAGCTGTCGAGCCCGCCGGAAAGGTAGCAGCCAACCGGCACATCCGCCTTGACCATTCTAAGCGCCGTCGCGGCCTGCAAGGCGCTACGCACTTCGTCCACCGCATCGTCCAGTGAGCCGGTGAAGGTGCCATGGGCCTGGTCCGCGATCTCGGGATAGCAAGGTTTCCAGAAAGCGTGCTCACGAACGCTGCCATTGTCGTAGATGCGTACATGGCCGGGGGTAAGTTCCTTCACTCCCTGAAATACGCCTTGCGGCGGTACGACCGTCCACAGCGTGAAAGTCTGGTCTATCC
>NZ_RZRA01000998.1:0-1952 GCF_003998945.1 Mesorhizobium sp. M7A.F.Ca.CA.003.01.2.1
GTGGAGGAGAATGTCGGTCTCGGCCTCGAACTGGCCGGCGTCCCAGAAGCCGAGCGCAAGGAGCGCGTCCAACGCCAGCTCAAGCTGGTCAATCTCGACCAGTGGTCGAAGAAATATGCGCATGAGCTTTCGGGCGGCATGCAGCAGCGCGTCGGCCTGGCGCGGGCCTTCGCCACCGAGGCGCCGATCCTGTTGATGGATGAGCCGTTCTCGGCGCTCGACCCGCTCATCCGCACCAAGCTGCAGGACGAATTGCTGCAGCTGCAGGCTGAATTGAAGAAGACCATCATCTTCGTCAGCCACGACCTCGAGGAGGCGCTGAAGATCGGCTCCCACATCACCATCATGGAGGGTGGGCGCATCGTGCAAACCGGCGCGCCCGAAGACATCGTGCTGCGGCCCGCCAACGACTATGTCCGAGACTTCATCGCCAATGTGAACCCGCTGTCGGTGCTGACCGCCTGGAACGTGATGCGCGACCGTCGTGATCTGGAGCACGGCAAGGACGGCTGGGTCTGGCTCGACCGCCGCAAGACGACGCGCTTCAAGATCGACGATCACGGGCTGGTGGCGGCGGCCGAACGCGACGGCAAGCCGGCGGTCTGGGTGTCGTGCGCCGACGTCGAAGGCCAATCCGAGGAAGCCGCGCAAGTGTTCTGGGCCAATCCCGGCACCTCGCTGAAAACCGTCATGCTGGCCATGCACCGTTCGCAGACCGCTCCGGTAGCGCTGTTTGACGACCAGTCGCGCTTCGTCGGCGCCATCGGCATTCGCGACGTGCTGAGCGCGGTGTTGCGGCGGTAGTTTCTCCGGAATCCAACGGCGGCGAGGCGCGGCGACCGGGCGCGCCTTGTTTTTATGCCGCCAGCGGCAGGCGCAGTTGCGTCAGCAGGCCGCCGCCGGGATTGTTGGACAGGCGGATCTCGCCACCTGCGGCGCGCGCGATGTTGCGGGCAATGGTCAGGCCGAGACCAAGACCGCCGGTCTGGCGGTTGCGCGATTGTTCGAGGCGCACGAACGAGCCGAACACGGCGTCGATCTGCGCCTGCGGTATGCCAGGCCCTTCGTCGCGGATGGTGAGCAGGATCATGTCCTCCGACCGGCGCAGCGAAAGATGCGCCTTCTTGCCGTAGGTGACCGCGTTCTGCACCAGATTGGTGACGCAGCGCTTGAGCGCGACCGGCCGCGCCATGCAGATCAGCCCGCGCGAACGGGTCTCGTCGTCGAACGAGACGTCGTCATAGCCGTCGGCGATCGATTCCACGAGCGACCAGAAGTCGATGCGTTCGTTCTTTTCCTCGGTCACTTCGAAGGTGGCGAAGTCGATCACCGAGCTGGCGATGCTCTCGACATCGGCGAGGTCGTGCGCCAGCGCCTCGCGGACCGCCGATTTGCGCAACAGCTCCAGGCGCAGGCGCATTCTGGTCATCGGCGTGCGCAGATCATGCGCCAGTGCCGCCGCCAGATGTTCGCGGTCCTCGACATATTCGCGCAACCTCGCCTGCATGGCGTTGATCGCCTTGGCGGCGGCACGCACCTCGCGGCTGCCGCCCTCGGCGATCGGCGGGCTCTTCAGATCCTTGCCGATCCGGTTCACGGCGGTTTCCATCATCCGGTAGGGCGCCGTCAGCCGGCGCAGCGACCAGATCGACATGATCACCACCAGCCCTGCGATCAGCGAATAGAGCGGCAGGCTGTCGAAGCTCAGGATCGGGCCGACGGGCGTGATCGGTTCGGTGAAATTCAGCCATTGGCCGTCGGCGAAGCGCAGCGATGCCGTCAGCTTGTCGCTCTGGGCGAAGTCGGCGGCCAGCACCAGAAGGTCGCGCTCGACCTGGCCGATGTCGGGTCCTGGCGTCGTGCCGTCCGCGTCGTCGGCCTCGCGCGTCGCCGGATCGCGGCGCACGCGTGCATCGGTGATGCCGAATTTGGACAGCCGGCCGACGAGGATG
>NZ_RZRA01000999.1:0-1948 GCF_003998945.1 Mesorhizobium sp. M7A.F.Ca.CA.003.01.2.1
GTGTAGGAAGAACTCCAGCTGTGCGGCTTCAGCCGGTAGAAGGACGACACGCTCGACGCCGTCATGGCGGTCATCCCAGGCAGATGGCGCAGCACGCCGGCACAGAAGGCGCCCGCTTTGGCGGAAAGGCCGCCCGCCAGTGCCGGATCGTAAGTCATCGGCTTGCCGGCCTCGTCGACGAAGCTGAAATGGATGTGGACGCCGTTGCCGACGGCGGTTGGCGCTGTCTTGGGGGCGAAGCTCGCACGCCAGCCGGCATTGCGCGCCAACTCGCGCGTGATTTCGCGGATGGCGACGGCGCGGTCGGCCGCCGTCAGCGCGTCCGCCGGCTCGTGCGTCACCTCGAACTGCTCGTCGCCGAATTCGGCGATGACCACCTCGGGCGCGACGCCGGCTTCCTCGAGCGCCGCCATCAGATTGGGCGCGAAAGGGTCGGCGCGGCGCAGTGCGGCGAAAGACATTGAATGCGCCTGTGCGAAGCCGCCGTCGGCAACGTTGAATTCGTGCTCGAAAGCGGCGATGACCGACAGGCCGGTTGCGGCTTTCAAATCGGCCAGCGCGTCTTTGAGCATCGTGCGGGTGCAGCCGAGCCATGGGCTGCCGTCGAGCTCGACGATGTCGCCGGCGACCATATCGAATGGCGTTGCCGATCCGGTGCGTGTCGTGCGAAAGCGCGCTTCGAGATCGGGGATCAGCCGCAGGTCGCCCGACGAGCCCCAGGGGTTGGGATCGACGATCGAGTTGAACGGTGTCAGCGACAGATTGGCCTGCAGCCAACCGACGCCGGTCGTGGCGGTCTTCTGCAACTTGCTTTCGGCAACGAAACGGCCCCGCGTGACGGCGGAGAGATCCGTGGTGACGACGGCAACCAGAGGCTCGACAGTCGACGTCATGCCGGTTTTCCCAAAGCGTTGAAGCGGTCGACGACCGTGTCGGTGTCAGCCACCCAGCAGTAGCCGCCGAAGGCCTTGAGCGCGATGTCGTGGCGTTCCTGGGTGATGGTGGCGCAGGCATCCGATACGCAGGTGACAAGATAGCCGCGGTCGGCGCCGTCGCGCACCGCCATGTCGACGCATTGATCGGTCAGCACGCCGACCACGACGAGATAGCGGATGCCGAGGTTCTTGAGGAGATAGTCGACATTGGTCGAATTGAAGATGCCCGACGACGTCTTCGGCAACATGATCTCGTCGCCAACCGGCGCCAGCGATGCCACCGGCAGTCCTTCGGGGAGACTGGGCGCAACATGGATCGGTGTCAGCTTGTGGTCGAGCGAGCGCTCACGGCCGTCTTCGGTCAGGCTCTGAATGATGGTGTGCAGCACCTCGACGCCATTGGCCCGCGCCGCCGCCAGCAGGCGCTCCTGGTTGGGGATCGTCTGCGAGGATGTCTGCCGGTAAAAATAATGATCGGGGCCACGTTCCGGATGCGACGGATCGGCGCCCGGCTCCAGCCAGATGCGCTGCATGTCGACGAGTAGCAGTGCCGTTTCGCCGGCACGGAAGGCTTCGTCTCGTTTGGGTAGGGCCTGGGTCATGCTTTGTCGTCCTGCTTTGCTGATTTGGGTCCCGGTGTCTTGCGGGGGCCGGGTGTCTTGCGCGCGCCGTTCTCTTGCGGTTCGCTGTCGAGCGTCACGGCATTGGCATGCCGCACCTTTTCGAGTCGCTCGATGCGGGCGCGGGCCTCGTCGCCCAGCGTCGAAACGATATGGGCGACCAACGCTTCCATCTGTGCGATCGCCGGCGCCAGCGTGTCGTAAGGTGAGGCGACTTCGAGCGGGCTGACGATGGTGACTTCGGCGAGATCTGATATCGGCGACAGCCATTGGTCGGTGAACAGGACGATGCGCACATCGAGCGCCGCCGCTTGTTTTGCATAGGCCATCACATCGAGTTGGTAGCGGCGGTAGTCGAAGACGACGAGCACGTCGCGCCGGCCGAGGGCGGGC
>NZ_RZRA01000099.1:0-8935 GCF_003998945.1 Mesorhizobium sp. M7A.F.Ca.CA.003.01.2.1
GACTTATCCCGATCGTCACCTCGACATCGCCGGAGCACGGGCTTCGATTGATGACCGAATCCAGGGCCTTTGGCATCACCCGCAATCCGTGGAACACCGGCCATACCAGCGGCGGCTCTTCGGGCGGTTCGGCAGCACTGGTCGCAGCCGGCGTCGTGCCGGTGGCGCATGCCTCCGATGGCGGCGGCTCGATCCGTGTGCCTGCCGCCTGCACCGGACTTGTCGGCCTGAAGACGTCGCGCGGCCGTATACCGCTGACGCCCCTGGTGAGCGAAAGCTGGTACGGCATGGTCGTCGACCATGCGCTCACCCGTTCGGTGCGCGATTGCGCGCTGCTGCTCGACCTGACCCACGGGCCCGATCCTCTGTCGCCCTATGCCGCGCCGCGGCCGAAAGGCACGTTCGCGGCTGCCGCCGCACGCGATCCCGGCAAGCTCAGTCTGGCCGTGTACCGCAAATCGCCGCTTCGCCTGCCGATCTCGGACGAGACGCTCAAGGCGCTCGACACGGCGGTGGCGCTTGCCCGCGAGGGCGGCCACACGGTCGAGGAGATCGACTTGCCCTTTATCGGCCGCGATTTCTTCGCCGATTTCTGCAGGACGGTTGCCTCCGCCGTCGCTGGCACGATGCGGGCCGAAGCGCTGCGCGTCGGCCGTTCCGTTGCTGGCGACATCGAGCGGGCCACGCGCGTGCTCGCCCGCTTCGGCGAACTGGTGTCGGCCGGCGAGACCTATGCCGACCTGCAGCGGCTGCATGCCGCCTCACGGCGGCTGATCGCAGAGACCGCGCAGTATGACGCCGTGCTGATGCCGATCATTGCCCACCCGCCGCTTGCCTGCGGCGCAATGGATCCGAAAGGCGCCGACGACCTCATCGAGAACCTGCTCGACAAGCTTCACCTGACGCCCTTGCTGAAGCTGAAGCCGTTCTTCGGCCAGTTGATGGACAAGAGCCTCTGGTTCACCCATTGGCCGGCGATCCAGAATGTCAGCGGCCAGCCATCGATCGCCCTGCCGGTCCATGTCACCGACGCCGGCCTGCCGATCGGCGTCCAGGCTGCCGGCCGTCCGGGCGACGAGGAGACGCTTTTGTCGCTCGCCGCGCAGATGGAGAAGATCTCGGGTTGGCTGGGTCGCAGGGCGCCGCTGATGGTGCCGACACGATGACGAGGTCGTGAAGCGCTCGAATATGACAGCAAAGCCATTTGCGGGCGGCGCCAATTCCCGCTAAGACGCCGCCGTCCTTACCGATCTCCAGGGAAAAAAGCCGATGACGGAAATAACCGCCACCGCCGAAATGCAGGCAGCCCTGTTGTCGCGGGCGCTGCCCTACATGCAGCGCTACGAGCACAAGACGGTCGTGGTGAAATATGGCGGCCATGCCATGGGCGACATCGAGCTCGGCAAGGCCTTCGCGCGCGACATCGCGCTGCTCAAGCAATCCGGCGTCAACCCGATCGTCGTCCACGGCGGCGGCCCGCAGATCGGCGCCATGCTGGCCAAGATGGGCATCGAATCCAAGTTCGAAGGCGGCCTGCGCGTCACCGACCAGAAGACGGTCGAGATCGTCGAAATGGTGCTGGCCGGTTCGATCAACAAGGAGATCGTCGCGCTGATCAACGCCGAGGGCGAATGGGCGATCGGCCTGTGCGGCAAGGACGGCAACATGGTGTTCGCCGAAAAGGCCCGCAAGACCATGATCGATCCGGACTCCAACATCGAGCGCGTGCTCGATCTCGGCTTCGTCGGCGAGCCGGTCGAGGTCGACCGTACCTTGCTCGATCTTCTGGCACGCTCCGAAATGATCCCGGTGCTGGCGCCGGTGGCGCCGGGACGCGATGGCCACACCTACAACATCAACGCCGACACCTTCGCCGGCGCCATTGCCGGCGCCTGCCAGGCGACGCGCCTGCTATTCCTCACCGACGTGCCGGGTGTGCTCGACAAGAACAAGAAGCTGATCGACGAACTGACCGTGGCCGAGGCCAAGGCGCTGATCAAGGACGGCACGGTCTCGGGCGGCATGATCCCCAAGGTCGAGACCTGCATCGAAGCGATCGAGCGCGGCGTCGAAGGCGTTGTCATCCTCAACGGCAAGACCCCGCATGCGGTGCTGCTGGAACTGTTCACCGAACATGGCGCCGGCACGCTGATCGTGCCCTGAGGGGCTCGTCAGCCGGCTAACTTTCTCGCCTCGGCATCTTCAATATTGTCGATGGTGGGAATGGCGGGCTTTCTGGCCGGGCGTCGAACGGACATCGATTCCTCCTCGGCATCCTGCGGCGCGCCCCAGAATTCGGCCAGCGTCGGGCCGTCTTTCACCCTGATGTCGCGGACCAGAAAGCCCCAGACCTCGCGGAACCACACGCGGCGGCCCATCTGTGTGTACCAGCGCATCGAATGGCGCTGCTCGGGATCCTTGTGGAACAGGATGCGGGCCAGCGCCTTCGGCCGTGATTGCACCGCCAGCTCGATCAGCTTGACGCTGAAGAACAGCATCCACGGCTTCAGCCGCGTCATCTGCAGCACCTGGTGCTTGTAGTCCCACAGGCGCGCATCCTGCTGGATCACCTTGCGATCCCGCGCGATGCGGAAGAACGGCGTCCAGCGATGCGGCGTCACATAAAGCGCCTGGATCTGGTCGGGGTCGTAGGCGATGAGTTGGCGAAAGCCGCGCCACAGGTCGCGAAACCCTTCGTCCTCGAAGCCGGACACCCAGGTCGCCATAGACAGGATGCCGCTGAGACGCAGCAGCCTTATCGCCTCGCGATCGGATGAGGTGCTGCCGCCCTTGCGGATTAATTGAAGCGTCTGCTCGTCGGTGTTTTCCATGCCGAGCAGCCAGCGGATGACACCGGCCTTGCGGTAGAGATGCAGGATGTCGGCATCGCGCACGATGTCGTCGGCACGGGTCGAACCGACGATCAGCACCGGCACGTTCTCGGCGATCAGGGCATCGAGGAAGGCCCGCCAGGCTTTCTTCGAGACCGTCGGATTCTCGTCGGCAAGATTGATGAGCTCGACGCCATGTTGGCGATGCAGCCATGCGATCTCCCTGGCGAATTTCACCGGATCGCGATGCCGCCAGCGGGTCCAGAAGCCGCGCTGGCCGCAATAGTTGCACAGATGCGGACAGCCGCGCGAAAACTGCATGACCACGGCCCGCTTGCCGCCCCAGTAGCTGTAACTGGGATGGTCGATCAGTTCCCAGCCGACGCGGTAGGCGTCGAGGTCGGCAATGGTCATGGCCGCCTGTGTGGCGAAGGGGCGGCTGAGATCGTCGCGATAGGCGATGCCGGCCACGCTCGCCGGCGGCTGGCGCATCTCCAGCCCTTCGATCAGCGCCACCACCGTCGCTTCGCCCTCGCCGCGCACGATGAAGTCGAAGGCATCGGTAGCGGCCAGGATGTCGCGCCAATGATAGGTCGGGAAAACGCCGCCATAGATGATGATGGTCGCCGGCTCGCGCTCCTTGATCATGCGCGCGATCACCAAGGCGGTCGGGTGCGCCGAGGTCGAGCCGGAATGGCCGATCAGGACGAAGTCGGGGTGGTCCTCCAGTGCGCTGCGCACGACGTCATCGAGCGGCATCGGCCCGAACTCGGCGTCGACGAGGCGCACCTGATGGCCGGCATCGATCAGCGGCCCGCCGATCGCCAGCAGGCCGAGCGGCGGCAGGTGATCGTCGGGCACGCGGCTGCCGATGGCGGTGTGCGGCGGATTGATCAGGACGATTTTCATGGCGGACCTCCTGGGCAGTTGGTCCGCACAAGCTGGCCGGCGATGTGGACACGTGCTTGGCCCGTTTCAGCAGTTTGCGTGCAGCTTTTCCTCAAGGAGTGCGAAGGGCAGGCATTGTCATCGCCTGAGATGCCCGAGCGGCACATGGCCCGGGCCCTTGATGTTCTGCAGCACCAACTGCGTGTGGACGTCGCGCACGCCGTCGAGCCGCATCAGCCGGTGCATGACGAAAGCGTTGAGCTCGTCGACCGACGGCACCATGACATGCAGCAGAAAGTCATGGTCGCCGGTCATCGTCCAGCACGAGGAAACCTCGTCCATGCGCTGCACGGCGGCGATGAAGCTTTCGGGCGAGCCGTCGCTGTGGCTGACGAGGCGCACCTGGATGAACACCTCGACCATCAGCCCGACAGCGCGGCGGCTGATCACGGCGGCAAATCCCTTGATGATGCCGGCCTCCTGCAGCGCCTCGAAGCGCCGCGCGCATGGTGTCGTCGACAGGCCGATCTCTTGCGCCAGCTCGGAAACCGGTTTGCGCCCGTCGCGCTGCAGGACATCGAGCATCTTGATCTCGAAATCATCGAATCGAGGCATTTTCACTCCTTCCTGGGAATTTCTGAGTGAATATTATCCCGATTTCCGAATTCGAGCCATCATCAAAACCGATTCGCCTCCGCAAATCCGCTTAACGTTCAGCACGTCAGCGATTTGCTTTGCGAGGAGAAAAACCATGACGACGATGAGCGTTGCCGAATACGCCCGCGACTGCGCGGCGCAAGGATTGCGCGGCGACTACTCGGTCTGCCGTGCCGATTTCACCGTGTCGCAGGGTTACGATTACAGCGATGAAGAGCAGGCGGTGTGGCGCACGCTGTGCGACCGCCAGACCAGACTGACGCGCAAGCTCGCCCACCATTCCTACCTCGACGGCGTCGAAAAACTCGGCCTGCTCGACCGTATTCCCGACTTCGACGAGGTCAGCGCCAAGCTGCGCAAACTGACCGGTTGGGAGATCGTCGCGGTGCCGGGGCTCATTCCCGCGGCTCCGTTTTTCGACCATCTCGCCGATCGCCGCTTCCCGGTCACCAACTGGCTGCGGACCAGGCAGGAGCTCGACTACATTGTCGAGCCCGACATGTTCCATGATTTCTTCGGCCATGTGCCGGCGCTGTCGCAACCGGTGTTCGCCGATTTCATGCAGATGTATGGCGAGAAGGCCGGCGACATCATCGCGCTGGGTGGCGACGAGATGATTTCCCGGCTCTACTGGTACACGGCCGAATATGGCCTGATGCGGGAGGCCGGCCAGCCGCTGAAGGCCTTTGGCGCCGGCCTTATGTCGTCGTTTACCGAGCTGCAGTTCGCCGTCGAAGGCAAGGACGCCCACCACGTGCCCTTCGACCTGGAAACGGTGATGCGCACCGGCTACGAGATCGACAAGTTCCAGCGCGCCTATTTCGTGCTGCCGTCCTTCGACGCCTTGCGCGATGCCTTCCAGACCGCCGATTTCGCGGCAATCGTCGCCCGGCGCAAGGACCAGCCGGCGCTCGATCCGGCGACGCTCTAGAGCATTCCAGGAAAAGTGTGAAACGGTTTTCCGTCCGGAATTGCGTCAAACAAAGAGTTAGAGCGGATCGCCGTTCCGTGAAACGGTGAACTGCCCTAGGCAGCATGCTGCCCTGCAGCCGTCAGGCGGTGACCACCTTGCTGAGATGGTCGCCCAGCCGGCAGGCCAGCGCGGTGATCGTCGTCGTCGGGTTGCATTGACCCGACGTGCAGAACACCGAGGAGCCGCCGACATAGAGATTGTCCATGCCGTGCACCTTGCAGTTGGCGTCGACCACGCTCTTGCTGATGTCGGTGCCCATGCGCGTGCCGCCCATATGGTGATGGCCCGCCGTCTCGTCGTTGGTCGGATAGTCCTGACCATTGCTGATCCAGTCGGCAATGCGCACGCGGCCGAGATTCTTCTCGATCAGCGTTGCGCCGAACAGTCTGAGCCCTTCGAGAAGGGTGCGATGTTCCAGTTCGGATTTCTTCCAGTGCAGTTCGATGCGCGGCACGCCGGCATGGTCGACATCGGTCTTCGACAACTCGATCTGGTTGGAGGCCAGCGGCGCCTGTTCCCAGGCGACGTAGAGCTGGGCCGCGCAGCGCAGTCGCTGACTGAGCTGGTAGGACATCCATTCCGCCATGCTGGGCGCCGTGCAGGCGAGGTCGGCGATAAGGCTCTTGACCCCGGGATACGGCGTCTCGATCAGCCGGATGCCGAAGTTCATGATCTGCAGCCGCTCCATGGCGGCAAACGTCGGCGAGAAGAAGGCCTCGTTGACGGCGTCGACCTCGAACGCGTTGTAGTCGGCCAGGATGGCGTTGCCGCCCTCGAAGGTCGGATGCTCCATCCAGTAGCGGCCAAGCGCAGTTGCATTCGGCACGACGCCGCCGTTCGAGCGCTGGTTGGACCACAGAAGCAGCCGCGAATTCTCCAGCCCACCGGTGCAGACGATGAAATAGTCAGCGCTGAACGAGCCGGCATCCTGTCCGTTCGACCACAGCCTGGCGCCAGTCACGCGTCTGCCGTCGCCGGCAAGTTCGGTGGCACAAGTGTTGAGCACCACCGCGATGTTCGTGGCCTTGTCGAGTTCATCGCCGAACTTCTCGGCGAAGCGCACGGCCGGGCTCTTGATCAGCTGCACCCAGCGAATGTCGTCCGAGATCGGCATATCGGGCCGGAGGGCCGGAAGGTCGAGAATATCGCGCACTTCCGGCAGATAGGGTTCGATGTCGGTGCGGGCGATCGGCCAGCCCGTATCGGGTACCCAGGCCTTCGGCTCGAAATCCTGCTTGTCGAGCACGCGGCACCAGCCTGCCCAGTGGTTGGAACTGCCCCCCATGAACCGCAGCCGGGTGATGTCGAGATCGAAATAGAAATCTCCGACCGTGCTGCCCCGGTAAAAGTCCTGCGAGTCGTCGCTGAATTCGCGCGGACCGGCCTCCATCACCACCACCGGAATGCCGGCCGCGCCAAGCTTGCGGGCAATGGTCATGCCGGCCGGACCGGAGCCGAGGATGCAGACCTTCGGGGTGAAGTTCGCAGCGCGATACGCCTCGTAGCTGTCGAAGATCATGCCAGGTCGCTCCGCTTCAGGATCCAGCCATCGACCTCGACGATCTCGTTCGGGTCGGGCTTTGGACCGGCGGCATCGGCATCAGGCAGCTTGCGGAACAAGGACAGGGCAGGCAATGCGATCAACGCCTGCACGAGCGCGCGGCGTGACATTTTCTTGATGATGAAACTCATGGCTGGTCTCTCGGCTGGGCTTCGGCACTGCATGGCGTTCCCAGAACGGCAATTCCCGGAACGACACATGCATCACCGTGGAAGCCAGTATCGTGCCAAGTCTGGCCGCAAAGCAGTGAAAACCCGGCTAAGCGGTACAACCGAGTGCAAACAGGGTTAGAGTTTTCTTAACAGGCCGGTTGCGGCAGATCGGATCACGCCGCCTCGGAAATGCCGGTGTCGATGATCGTCAGGTTACGGCCCTGGTGCTTGGCCTGGTAGAGGCGCCGGTCGGCGGCGCGCATCAACTCCGACACGCTGGCTTCCTCGCCGCAGACAGTACCGCCGATGCTGACCGTGAGCGGAATGGTCCGCTCGTCGACGGGCCGGAAGCGGATCAGCTCGACTTCGCGGCGAATGCGCTCGGCGACGCGCTTGGCCTCCTGCTCGGTGGCGCCAACCAGAAAGGCGCCAAATTCCTCGCCGCCGATGCGGCCGAGCACATCGCCGCTGCGCACGCCGCGCTGAATCGCGCTGGCGATCAAAAGCAGCGCGTCATCGCCGGTCAGGTGGCCGAAATTGTCGTTGATGGTCTTGAAGTGGTCGGCATCGATGATCAGCAGCGCGCCGCGATCGGACTTGCGGCGCGAACCGTCGAGCGCGGCAAAGAAGCTTTCCCGGTTGAGCATGCCGGTCATGTCGTCGCGGCTCGCCTTTTCCGCCAGGCGGCGATGCGCGGCGGCGAGCTGGGCATGGGCTCGGGCGAGATCGCGATGCGCGTTTTTCAGCCTGTCGCTTTGCCAGAAAGTGCTTGCGCTGGCGGCCCACGCCAGCACCAGCGGACAGAGCGTGGAGGTCAGCCAGATCGTCCGGTTGACCGGAAATCCCATGGCCGGAACGATGATCAGGGTCAGCAGGAGAGAGGCCGCGACTGAGGCGAAAGCAACGGCGGCGGATCTCAGAATTATGCTGTTCATCGCTTGCTCCCACAAGACTGCCTCTCTGCCAGCAAGCCCTGAAGGCCACCTTTCCCAGATGCCTAAAATTTGAATCGTGAGACGATTTACGCAACCTCAACGAGCAGAAGTTGTGGATAAAGTCGCTTTCGGAATGCGCGTTTCATGCCATAAGGAGTCCATGACCACGCTCCCTGACCCCGCCCGCTTCGCCCATGTCACCGACTGGGTCTTCGATCTCGATAACACGCTCTATCCGCACCATTCGAATCTGTTCTCGCAGATCGACGTCAAGATGACCGCCTATGTCGGCGAACTGTTGGCATTGCCGCGCGACGATGCGCGCAAGTTGCAGAAGGAGCTCTACCGCGAATATGGCACGACGCTGAACGGCCTGATGACACGCCACGGCATCGACCCCGACGATTTCCTCGAGAAGGTCCACGACATCGACTATTCATGGCTGGTGCCCGATCCCGTTCTCGGCACCGCCATCCGCCAGCTTCCCGGCCGCAAGTTCATCTTCACCAACGGCGACCGCAGGCACGCCGAGCGCACCGCGCGCCAGCTCGGCATCCTCGACCATTTCGACGACATCTTCGACATCGTCGCTGCGGGGCTCAATCCCAAGCCGGCGCGCCAGACCTACGAGAAGTTCGCCGAACTCCACGCCGTCACCGGCCACAATGCGGTGATGTTCGAGGATCTTGCCCGTAACCTTTCGGTGCCGAAGTCGCTCGGCATGACCACGGTGCTGATCGTGCCGCGCAATTTCGAGCCGACCTTTTCCGAGATATGGGAGCGCGACCCGGCCAATGAGGATGATGTCGATTTCGTCACCGACGATCTGGCGGGGTTTCTGACGGCGATTGTGGAGAGGGGGGAGGGGAAATGAAGAAATGATGAAATGACGAATTGGGGATTGATCCGAACGCAGAGCCACAATCCCTTCATTCTTC
>NZ_RZRA01000009.1:0-22739 GCF_003998945.1 Mesorhizobium sp. M7A.F.Ca.CA.003.01.2.1
TGCCTGGGCCGCCGGCCAATCGGCAAGGACTCTGAAGCACTTCGGTGGAACGCAGTTCGAGCGCGACCGCGCGGCTCTGACAGCCATTTTCGACAATCGCGACAATCTTCCCCTGATCGCGCGCCGTAGTCAGTACCTCTACAATTACTGGCGAGATGACGGTAATCCACGCGGACTGTGGCGCCGGACCACCCTTGCCGCCTACATGAAGGCGGATCCCCAATGGGAGCTACTGCTCGATCTGGATGCTCTCGCGGCTAGCGACGGAGAGGACTGGATCTGGGACGGCGCGTCCATCGAGCCGGAGAGACGGGAAAGAGCCGTTCTGCGCCTGTCGCGCGGCGGCAGCGACGCGGTCGTGCATCGCGAATTCGACCTGATTTCTCTGAGCTTTGTCGCCGACGGCTTCAACCTCCCCGAGGCCAAAGGCTACGTTAATTGGCTGGACCCTGACACGCTTCTGCTTTCCAGTGCGCTTGGTAATGGCATGGCCACCCGCTCCGGCTATGCGCGCACAGTTCGACTGTGGAAGCGTGACGCGGATCCCCTCACCACGCCGGCAATCTTCGAGGCCGGGTTCGAAAGCTTCCAAGTGTCTGGTCATTCGGACCGCACCGGCCGCAGCGAGCGCCTTTGGTTCATCGAGCAGCCGGCCTTCTTCGAGAAGATCAGCTGGATCGGCGATAGGAGCGGGCCGAGGAGGCAGATCGATCTTCCTCGCGACGCGTCGTGGCGGGTCTTCGGCGACTGGCTGGCGGTAAGGCCGCGCAAGCCCTGGACGGTGGGAGGCACCACCCATCCCGCCGACGCGCTGATCGTCATCTCGCTTTCCACTTTCCTCGCCGGCGGACGCCGTTTTGAGACCCTGTTTCAACCAGGGGAAAGGCGCTCCATGCAGTCATTCTTCTGGAATGACGGGAAGCTCATTATCTCTTACCTCGTCAATCTCGCACCGCGTTTCGAGATGTTCACTCCCGGCCACCAGGAATGGACGCGCCGAGTCCTGAACACCCTGCCCGCCGAAGGTACTGTCGACGTCTGGTCATTCGATGCGGCAGTTCACGAGACCAATGGAGAGGTCCTGATCTGTGCTCAGGATCCGATCACGCCGCCGCAGCTCTTGCTGTTCGATCTGAATGCCGCGCCGTCTCTCAGCGCTTCAGCAATCCTGAAGCGCAGCCCGGAGAATTTCGATGCATCCGGACTGGTGGTCACGCGCCACGAGGCAGTCTCTATCGATCATGAGCTGATCCCCTATACGCAGGTTGGTCCGGCGAACGGGAACGGAGATGCTCCGATTCACCTTTCCGCTTATGGCGGGTTCGGCGTATCATTCCTGCCCTACTACAACTCCCCGCTGGGCAAGCTGTGGCTCGAGCGCGGTGGCACGTGTGTCGAGGCGAACATCCGCGGCGGCGGCGAGTTCGGCACCCGCTGGCACGAAGCCGGGCGCAGGGAGGGCAAGCGTCTCGCCCACGACGATTTCGCCGCCGTTGCCTCCGACCTCGTGCGAAGGGGCATCACCCTGCCGAGGCGGATTGCCGCCGAGGGTGGCTCAAATGGCGGCCTGCTGATCGCAAACATGCTGACCCGCTATCCTGAGCATTTCGGGGCTCTGTTCTGCACAGCACCGCTTATCGACATGCGTCGCTACACCAAGCTCTTGGCGGGCGCGAGCTGGATCGACGAATATGGCGATCCGGACAAGGTTCACGATTGGGCTTTCCTGAAGGAAATCTCCGCCTATCACGCCGCAGCGCCGGGACAGCCCTATCCGCCTATCCTGATCGCCACCACGAAACGCGACGACCGCGTCCATCCGGGCCATGCGCGCAAGATGGCCGCAAAACTGCAGGCTCTTGGCTATCCCGCTTACTTCTACGAGGCCAGCGCAGGCGGGCACGGCTGCGGCGAGGACAATCGGGAGCAAGCCGCATTCATCAGTCTAGGCACCAATTTTCTCCGCAGCGCAATCGGCTTCAACGATCACCCTCCGGAGACGGCGGAACGCGTTGCAACGCAAGAGGGGCATTTGAGGTCCATCAACAATTCATTCGAGCAGGAGACGAAATAGTGCAGTGCATCCTTTCTGAACATCAAGGAGTGAATCTCATGGCGAGAACGCGAATGGGCGTAGCGCGGGCAACAGCAGCGGCGGTGGCCCTGATCATGGTGGGACAGCAGGCCGTCGCCGCGGAGCCTGCGCAAGCAGAGACCGTCCTGGCGGAGACGGGAGCCTCGGTCACCGAAGCGCCAATCCCTTGGCAGGTCCGCCTGCGGGCGTTGGGCGTCGTTACGAAAGATCTGGGCTACGTTGATACGCTTCCCGGCTCCGGTCTTTCGTATTCGGACACGGTGACGCCGGAACTCGATATCTCGTATTTCTTCACCGACAACATCGCCGCCGAACTCATACTCGGTACCACTTATGCCAACATCGCGGGCCAAGGGACGATCGGAGGGTTGGGCAACATCGGCAAAGTTTGGCTGCTGCCGCCGACACTCACGTTGCAGTACCATTTTACCGATCTCGGCGCGTTCAAGCCTTATGTCGGCGCCGGCGTGAACTACACGATCTTCTACAACCAGGACACTGGCAGCGCTGATGCTCTCAAGGTGAAGAACACGTTCGGCACGGCGCTGCAGGTCGGATTCGACTACATGGTGGACCAGCACTGGGGCCTCAACTTCGACGTGAAGAAGCTTTTCCTGAAGCCGGACTTCGACGTCACGGTGACCGGCGCGAAGCTGACGGGGAAGGCGGAGCTCGATCCCTGGCTGATAGGCGCAGGTGTCACCTACCGCTTTTGAATATCAGAGTGAAGTCTGCTTCCCGACTGCCGGTTTAAATGAAGGGCGCCTCGCGCGCCCTTTTTTACGGTCGACACTGCAGCGCAAGACCTCATGAAGCTATTGTCGGGCGGGGTTCTCTTCCGGCGGACCAAGAAGATGCACTGGCCAACCGGCCTTGCGCCTGAGGTGGAGTGCTTAGAAGCGCTTTGGATCGGGACGGGCTTTGGTATTGTGGGTGGAATGCTTCAGCCAGACCATTTGCCAGCATCGTCTCCCGGACGTCATGTGTGAGCTTCTTTGTCAGCGCAAGGCGAACACGGATCTCCTAGCAGGCCGTTGAAGAAGTGTCCCGTTTGGCCTTGAGGATTGCCTCGTCGCCGTTGTGATAGAAGGTGATGTCGATGGAGCCGTCGTCGAGCAGTTCAGCATGGCCGTCGCCTGTGACCTCGTCCATTTCGTCGAATCCGACCCATGTGAAGAAGACCGTCGACGGGCCGTAGCCGAGTTCGAGGGTTAGATGAGCCAAACGCCAGTGGGGCGTCCTGGGGACGACGCGCGCGAGATTCTGGTCGTGGTGGCCAGCCCAATACGATGTGAGAAGTTGCTGCCGGTGCGGGTACCGGAGGTCGCCGATAGTGACAGCCGATGTTCGACAGCGGCAAGGACATGCTCAGCCGTCAACGCGCCGAGGGCTTGGCCGGGAATGGTGGTGATGGAACCAATCCAGAAAGCGGCGGCTGCCCAGGAGAACGCCTTCGCGGGACTTTGACTCCAGTCCGCACACCCTGCTCAGATAGTCCGAAAAAGAGGTCAGAAGCGGAGCATCCGGATTATTATCTACACTGGGAACAGAAGCATGGAAGCGTTCTGGAGCCACTCGCCGCGCGTTTACCAGTGCCGACACTGCTCCAAGCTGACTATCTGCCATGACCACCTGCCGAACGTAGTCCGTTGATGCCACCGGTACCCTTCGCGGTCTGCTCCAGCGGGAAGATCGGGTCTGATCGACCCTGCTGACCTGTGCGGCGGCCTCTCTCGCTAGGGCGTCCCCCTTCCTGTCGTCCTCCTCCGCCGCTTTCGGCTGCTTTCGGCCCGCCGCCCTCGCCAAGGCGTCGTAGTCGGTAAGCGCGTCCTCCGTCTCCTTTAGGGGCTTCATCGCGTGACTAGAGTTTAGCGCGTGTTTGTAGGCGGCGGACCGAATGGTCGTCGAAATGCCACTCAGCGCCACCGCAAGATGCCCTAGGGCTTCCGCCTCATGATCTGACAGCGGCACGTCACGATTAGAGCCGATTGCCCTGCCTTCTTCCAGTTTCACAATGTTTGTAGTCATTTCCTGCTCCATCGCGTTGACTGAGATACGATGGAGACGGAAGTGGAGAACAAATTTTTACAAGCAACTAAGATGATATTCTCGTCAACGGGACAATAGTGGACGTTGAGGGCGGCGAACAGGGTGGTGGTGCCGTTGCGCTTGTAGTCGTGCCTCATCGTACCGAGCCGCCCCTTCTTCATCGGCAGGCCGGGTGGGTGCGGTCGAGCGCCGGATCTGGCTCTTTTCATCGACCGACAGAACGATGGCATGGGCCGGCGCATCGAGATAGAGGCCGACGACGGCGCGCAACTTGTCGACGAACTTCGGATCATTGGAGAGCTTGAACCTGGCGCCAGCGGTGGGGTGCGAGACCATGCGCCTTCCAGATGCGCCTGACGGCGCTGGCGCTGATTGCGGCGGCTTGCGCCATCATGTCGGCGGTCCAGTGGGTCCTCTCGCCCGGCGGATCGGCAAGCGTCAGTGCCACGACGCGCTCGCCGACATCGGGACCGAGCGGCGGAATGCGCCACTGTCGCGTCTTGTCGCGCAGCAGCCCGTCACAGCCTTCCGCGGCAAAGCGCTCCTGCCAGCGCCAGACGTCGGTCTTCGACTTGCCGATGCGGCGCATGACCTCGCCGGTGCCGACGCCGTCGGCGGGCAAAAGCACTATCTCGGCGCGCCAGACATGCTTTTGCGGGGCGTTGCGATCCCTGATCAGCGCCGTCAGACGGACGCGATCGGCCGACGAAACGGTGAACGATCTTCCTGTGCGCATGCGCCAGACTCGCACGCGCAGGCCAGAAAGGGAATCTCTGATTGGACTCCTATGTCAGGCGGGAACCACTAGACGCCGAGACCGCCGATGCAGACATGTTTGGTGTCGAGATAATCCACGATGCCCTGGAGGCCGCCTTCCTTGCCGAGGCCCGATTCCTTGACGCCGCGGAACGGCACCTCCGGCGTGGTGATCAGGCCTTCATTGACGCCGGTACTTCAGTCCTTCCATCACGCGGAAGGCGCGACCGAGATCGCCGGTGTAGAAGTAGGCCGCGAGGCCGAACTCGGTGTCGTTGGCGAGCGGCGTGCCCGACCTGAGACATGGGTGACGTTTTGTACCGGACACGGATGAAGTGCACCCCTCGGGTGAGCGTTTGCTCGATAATATCCACTGAAGTGAAGCAGTCGGTCTTAATGCTGGAACTCATGCCACCCGACCGACCCGGGAATTCGCAGCAGCGGCGCCGTCGAGTGCAGAACGAATGCCGTCAACCAAGGGGTCGATCTCGC
Source organism: Mesorhizobium sp. M7A.F.Ca.CA.003.01.2.1 (assembly GCF_003998945.1). Taxonomy (NCBI): domain Bacteria; kingdom Pseudomonadati; phylum Pseudomonadota; class Alphaproteobacteria; order Hyphomicrobiales; family Phyllobacteriaceae; genus Mesorhizobium; species Mesorhizobium sp. M7A.F.Ca.CA.003.01.2.1. Next base: position 5,393 of record NZ_RZRA01000009.1, read on the forward strand.
TTTCGGTGATTATATAGGGCGGACAGATTCCAAGCACTTCTCCCATATTGCGGATCATGACGCCGTGCTCGCGGCACCGCCGCTCGACATCGCCGATCCTCAGCTCGGGCGCGAAGACGCGACGGGCGCACGATCCTCGACGATCTGAACCCCCGCGATGAAGCCGCGGCCGCGGGCTTCACCGACAAGCGGATGGTCGCCGAGCGCGTCCGCGAGGGCTCCATGCAAGTGATCGCCGAGACGACGCGCCTGGGTCACGAAATCGATCTCGCTGTAGATCCTGATCGCCTCGGCGGCGACGGCCGCTATCACCGGATGACCGGAGTAGGTGAAACCGTGACCGAACACGCCGACCTTGTGGGCCTCGTCAGCGGCGCATTGATAAATCTTGTCGAGATAATGACGCCGCCAATGGGCAGGTGACCGGATGAAAGCCCCCCGGCGATCGAGAGCATGTCCGGTTCCATCCCAAATGTCTGGCTACCAAACCAGTTCCCGGTGCCTCCGAAGCCGCAGACCACCTCGTCGGACAGCATGAGGATAATTTCTCACTTTCTTGCGAAGATCGGGGGTGTCCACGGTCATTCGTATTACGCGAGATCCGCGAGGCCAAAAACCATCATACCAGAGAGGCGAAACTGCTATCTAGGTGTTTAGATGCAAGAAATTAATCCTGCATTGTTCCCGCACCAGGAACACCCGAGAGGATACCAAGCAGTATTGAACCTTGTTGAAAATGCTCTCGGCGCGCTGGGCGTTATAATTTCTCGAAGGCGATCACAAGGACGTCGCGATAAGCGTACGGCATTTTCAGGTTTTCGGCCACAATCGACGATACATCGTGAAAGGTTTCGCGGTCGTTGCAGATCACAAAATCATTCGGGGAGTTCATTTCGACCTCGCCGAGGAACTCCTTTGAGGCGTCGGTGATCATGCTCATGCCGCCGGTGACGTTGACCCGCCCAATCATATAGCAAGCAATGAAGTCCACCCCGTCCTGGTGAAGGCCCTCGGGTGCCGGTTTGCCATTTACACCATCGCGCGCGACAATCCGGTAGGGATGGATCTTGATATTCCAACGATCATGTCGGGCGGCTTCACATAGAATTCTGCAGAAACCTGTCAGAATCTTTTCTAAGACGGGATGGTCTATAAAGGAGTTTTCAAGGGGCTCGAAGTGGCGCTTGAAGCCGCCATTCAGATGATTGACACTTTTTGATTGTTCGTAGGGGGCGTGGGGTAGGAGCCTAAAGATTCCGTCAGTCGCGTCATATTCAAAAGCGCTATAGCGCCGGTAACGATATGTTCCGCCGTCACGCATGTATTCATCGAGAAGAAGTCGATTCCAATGGTCAGCAAAGTTCTTCCAGGCTGCATCAATTTCGATGCCAAAGCAGGCTTCGGCGCGCTCGCCTTTTGAAAACCACCATCCATTTGTCACCAGACCGTCAGTGCATTGTTGACTGAGGTTGGCCGGCGCCTGGGGTGCGTTGTTTTCCACGGGTGTCTCCCTTTTGGTGACTTGGCGAGGACGGAACGCTTTGGACAACGCTATGTGGGTTGCGGCTTGGTATTCCCAAAGGTCGCGGTCCCTAATGTATCTCGGCGTCCTGGCTCGGATCGACCGAGGTAAAAAGCGTGTGTGATCGACTATGTAGCTGACGCTCCCGCTAACGCCCTCGAGGGCGGATGCAATGGCCCGTTCGCACATCTGGTGAATAGTACTGCCCCATGCACCTGAAACCGCCTCTTGGGACCAGGCTTGCTCAAGCCCTTGCTTCAAAACGATTGATGCCACGTCAAGAGAAGCGGTTTCGAGGTGACGCAGCGCGTCGAAGATAATGGCCGCGGCAGGGGCCTCGCGGACTTCGAGAACCTTTTGGCCGGTTGTGATGTGTTCAAGCCCGACAAAGCGGCCGTGCCCGAATTTGCCGACCGTGTTATTCAGGAACGGGATTGCGTCGACCAATGCAACATCACGGTCATCAATTGACACGAGACTTCCGTCTGCAAACCCGAGTTTGATCTCTACCGGCTGCTCTGCGGGAATGTGGCGCGTCCAAGCAAATGCCTCCTCGGGGATGGAAAAGTTCTCGGGATCTTCCAAAGGCCCCGACTCGAATTCCCGACACCAGAGGTTTTCGTCCGCGCTCCACGTGCGGTCCGCCACAAAAGTCGCTCCACACTTGGACAGGTCGGAGGTCTTCTGTTGTCGGGATATCACAGAGCATTCATACGGACTGCCGAAGTTGCCGGAAAATCCTGAGCGCTTAATGCTATTGTTAAGGCGCGGAAGACTGTTTTGAGAAAGGTTTGCTGTATGAAGAACCAGCCGTGAGTTGATTGACCTAGCATGATTAACAACCAAAGATGCGATTATGGGACGGCTCAACGAACTGCTCAACGGATAGATGCCAAGGTACTTGGCGTGGGCTCGAATGGCTGATTTCACGCCTTGTTCGACAAAGGCATCCCGCCCTTCGAGGCAGACAAAGCGCGCGCCGAACATGGCTGCCGTCCGTTCCAACAAAGGCTGATCGATGCGCGTTCCGACATCCGCTGCGACAGCTTCAATGTTCGCAAAGCCAAGGCTTTGCAGCTTGTAGAGAAGATAGGTGCTGTCGAGACCGCCGCTGAACATGGTTGCAACTGGTGCGGTTCGGTCCGGAAAAGCCTCCAGATCTTCAAAACTCGAAATGCCGCCGATGGCGGGTTTGGTGGAAGCCAAGATGGGGTTCATTTGGATGTCCTGCTCTCAAACCAGATGCCAGCAAACGTCGCAGCGAGGACGAGGCCTGCGCCTATCAAGCTCGGTACTGTCAAAGGCTCATTCAGAAGAAGGTGCGCTAGAACGAAACCAAAAAAAGGTTCTGTTCCCATCAAGAAGCCAACCCGTGTCGGTGTGGATTTTCTCACTGCGGCATTTTGAATGTAGAATGCAGCGAGGGTGCAGAAGAGTGCAAGGAAGGCAACAGCGCCCCAAAACTGAAGGGTGGCCCTCACAACAAGGCCTGAAATTCCGAACTGAGCGACGGCCAAAACGAAAGTAAGTGTTGCCACCGTCGATCCTTGGATGGCCGTCAGGGCTGCAGATGAAATCTGCCGGCCGGCCAGAAGGCGTTTGGTGGAAACGACCATAACCGCTCGCAGAATCGCGGCCCCCAAGACAAGCGCGTCACCCGGGCTGAACCTGCTGATCCCGCCAGTGAGAATGCCGACACCGATGCACGCTATGGCAGCACTTGCCAAAATGCCCGTAGGTGGAAGTCGCCGTGATAGCCCATAGTCGATGCTCGGCGTGAAAATCACACAAAGCGATATGATCAAGGCCGTGTTCATTGCGCTTGTCGATGCAACGCCGTAAGTTTCAGCAATAAAGATGCAAAAAAGTATTGTTCCCAATGCGAAGCCGCGGATGAAATCGCCCCAGGAGACCAATGCGATCTCATGTCTTGCAGCCACTGCCGTAATGATCGTAGTAATCAGGAAGCGATAAAGAACAAGTATCGAAACCGGCGCGTAGAACAGTGCGCCTTTCCCGACCGGATAGCTCGCCCCCCAAACGAATGCGACTCCCAGCAAGGCTAGATCCACCGAGAAAGATGGCGTCCGTGTTTTCCTGACAGGTATTGGAGAACTTTCGAAAACGTCCACCTTCAAAGTTTCCTTTGTGTTAGCCATCCACCCCTGCTGCGAGGGTCAAACAGATCAGGTCGTTCAGCCTCTTGGGCGATCCGTGCCGCGGCGTACTTGTTTTTGGTAACGCAAGTGCCGTGCCGATTCGGAAAACCATTGCTAGACAACAACCTGGTCGCCTTGATAGTTCGGCGGTTCATGTCCATTGTTGTCAGAATGCCGACAATGACTTCAACTGCAGGGATCCTACCGGCAGGGCCTCAAGGCGAACACGCGGCTCCAAGATGCCGACACGATGGCTGGTTCAGCCATGCTTCGACAGTTGCCTGTTTTTTCAGTTCCTTTGCTGTTCGTGCGCTAACCGCAACGCTCCATACTAGTCTCGCGTGGCTGTCCCCGTGGGGTGGGCGGCAGAAAGCGATTAGGCCCGCTGAAAGAGGCGAACCGCATCCGAAGGATCGTAACCAAGAGAAGGACCTGAAGCGAGAGCGAAGGTTGCGGGAGGCCGCGGCGGGCCTAAAAGGCAATGCCGACCGCCCCAGGAAAGGCTGACAAAAACCGCAGCGGCCGACTGTCCAATAGGGTGCGCCGGGCCAGGGCGAGCCAAATGGCAGGGGCTGCCGGGGGACCCTAAGAAAAGCCTGGGTTCACGAGCACCCGGCGCGCGCCATCAGGCGGCCAGCTACTTGGAGGGCGGGTGTATCATGCCTGTTTGTCGGGCCGAACCAGATCCATGTGGCTGACGCCGAGGGCCAATGCCAGTTCATAGATCGTGATAATTGTCGGATTTCTTCGGCCTTTCTCCAAGCCGCTGATGTACTGCTGACTGAACCCGGAAATCTCCGCAAGCTGCTCCTGCGTCAGGCGCTTCCTTTGCCTGATCCTCTGCACATTCCGTCCGACCAACTTGCGCATATCCATGCACGCAAGCCAGCGGATCAGGCGGCTTGAGTTTATCAACTATAATATGTAATCCACATTTAGCAGGCACAGGGCTTCGCGGGTCCATTGGCCGGAGATAGAATTAGCGATGTTGCAGCCCAGATCGAACACGCCGTTCGCCGACGAGGTCCCCTGGTCGGACCGCATTACAGCCTACGACAAGGACCACTTTACAACCTATATGAGGCTCCTGGACGCCTCGGCCGACAACGCCACTGAAGAGGAAATGGCCAAAGTGATCCTCGGCATTGATCCGGCACGCGAACCTGAGCGCGCACGCAACGTTCTTCGCAGTCATCTCGACCGTGCAAACTGGGTGGTGACGAGCGGCTACAAGGATTTGTTCGCCAGTTGACGAAATGGGCGGTGCGGTCGCTTCGCTTCAAGCAACGAAGTCGCGCAACCGCCATGCATCGACGTATCACCACAGCGCGGATGGCCCAGCGCTTCGCTGTCTCATCATTTTGTCCTCCGCTCGCCAATGGCTGCTTCCCAGGAATGGGTGCGGCGGCGAATCATGACAGGAACGGGTCCGCCGTCTGAGCCGCACCGCATCCGAAGGGCCGGATGGACAACCTACTGAAAGCTCACAGCTGGCTAAGGGTTGCGGGACGCCGCGGCGGGCCTAGAAGGATGCGGCGCCACCTGCTGAGAAAGGCACAAAACAGAGCGAATTGCGAGAGTCTAACGACGCGCTAGGAGGCGCAGCGGAATGGTCGAGACGCCAGAGCCAAGAAAATCGGGGCTCGACCCACCGGCACACGGCACGCGCGGTGATGGGCGCGGGCGCCCACTACGTGCGCAGGCTCAACAGAATCTCACACGGATCAGCATCGAGGGCCGCAGTTACGTCGAGAAACTCAATGACATCGAGACGCCGTTCGCCACCCTCATATTTCGCCACGAAAGATTGCGGACGACCAAGCTTCTCAGCCACCTGCGCCTGCGTCAGCCCTTTGACATTGCGCAGTGAGATCAACTGGGCCAGAAACCGCTGGTGGCGGGGAGATCGAAGAGATTTGGGCATTTAGGTGAACCGGCAGGTAGAGACCGGCTCAGCGACTAATCCCCGTTTCGGATTATCCCATTTTGGGATATTCTGCCTTGGATCCAGCGATCAACATGCGAGGTTCGCGGCAGACATGAATCAATCAACGGGAACAGATAGGACTCAAAGCTCAACACTGCTCGACGAAGTCCCTTGGTCTGACCGTCTTACCGCCTACGACAGGGCGCACTTTACCATCTATATGAGGCTCCTGGACGCCTCAGCCGATGAGGCGCCCGAAGAGGAAATGGCCCAACTGATCCTCGGCATTGATCCGGCACTTGAACCGGAGCGCGCCAGGAAGGCGCTTCGTAGTCATCTCGACCGTGCGAACTGGATGGTGACGAGCGGCTACAAGGAATTGTTCGCCAGCTGACAAATTCGCAGTGCTCGGTCATAGAAGCGTTCCTGTGCCATTGGTCAGGCTGATCGGGGCCTGCACCACAGACGCGCCGGCAAAATGGACCCGGTGGCGAGCACAATTCAGTTCCCAGGAAATCGGGGTTTGGCAACTGTCCGAGCGTCTGACGTGATAGAAGGTTCCGCTCTGTCTGGATGGGTATTAGCCCGGAGCAGCACTCCATATCGTACCGGCGCTCGACGAAGGGTCCACCTCTTCGCTTTCAAGCCGCATAACCGATAGCCATCGCCCTAAGTCAAGGGTTAGAGATTACCGGCAGGCAGGTATGCAAGCGGGCCATCCTCGGAAACTATATAACCGCACGACTAGCTGTGAGCTTTCGGGAGGTTGTCCATTCGGACCGGACCGGGGAGACTGGAGTTACCAAGCTTCAGCACTCACCGGAGGGTCCGAATGAACATCCATAAGAATGCCCGTCTCACACCGCTGCGTCGAGAGGAGATGGCGCTGTCGGTGATAGAAGGCGCTTTCTCCAAAGCCCATGCGGCGCGTGTCTACGGCGTGTCGGCCAAGATCGTGGCGCGCTGGGTCGAGCGCTACAAGTCCGAAGGGCGGGCCGGCATGATCGACCGTTCCTCGCGGCCCGCCAATATGCCGCAGGCCACCGCTGCGTTGATCGCCGAGCGCATCATGGCGCTGCGGCGGCAACGTTGGACCGGCAAGCACATCGCCCATGAGGTCGGCGTCTCGCCCGCCACCGTTAGCCGGGTTCTCAAGCGTGCCGGACTGTCGCGGTTGCGGGATATCGAACCGGCCGAGCCGATCCGACGCTACGAGCGCGAGCATCCTGGCGAGATGATCCATATCGATATCAAGAAGCTCGGTCGTTTCGAGCGCATCGGTCATCGCATTACCGGCAAGCGCACCGGCAATGCCAGCTCGCGCGGCAGCAGTTGGGAGTTCGTCCATGTCTGCATCGACGACGCCTCCCGCATCGCCTTCTCGCAGATCCTGCCCGACGAGAAAAAAGAAAGCGCCATCGCCTTCCTCAAGGCGGCGGTGGCCTACTACGCCAGCCTCGGCGTCACGATAGCCCGCGTCATGACCGACAACGGCTCCTGCTACAGATCAAAGGCCTTCGCCAAGGCCTGCCGCGATCTCGGCCTCAAGCACGTCAGGACAAGACCCTATACACCCAAGACCAATGGCAAGGCCGAGCGCTTCATCCAGACAGCACTGCGCGAATGGGCTTATGCCATCGCTTATCCGACTTCAGATCACCGCGCCGCAGAGTTGCCGGTCTGGCTGCACAGATACAATTGGCACCGTCCCCACGGGAGCCTAAAGTCCAAAACACCTATCAGTCGCCTCGCTCTAACCGAGGACAACCTGTTGAGGCTCCACAACTAGCTCGTCAGCGACGACACACCCGCTCGAGCACCCATAGACTATGATCACCGGCGCGGACTGGAAGAATACGGCTGCATCGCCCGAGCCGGCGGAACAGAAGATCTCGGCATCCAGTCAACGCTCGATACAAAGCGCGCGATCGAATGGCCCGAGCACAAGGGGATCAAAAAGCTTCTCAGACAATTGAGGACCCTTCGGACCCCAAAAGGGCTATAGCCTGATTTTGGGTTCGCACGCCTAGCTTCTTCTTGGCATTGTCCAAATGAAAAGCGATCGTGCGTGGCTTGATACCCAAGATGCGGCCGGTCACCCAGGCTGAATTACCCCGCGCTGCCCACCTCAGGCACTCATATTCGCGGGATGTCAGCGAAACCCCATCCACTGTTCGATCGCTCGGCAATTTGCGGCGAACGCAACGATGAAAGCAGGCCGCCATCAGTTGAAGAGCTTGTTCGTACCGCTCAGCGACCCGAAGAAATACTGGACGAGGCTCATCGGCGGCAAAAGTAACCGCAGCGATGCGGCCGCGGAGATCGACAATTGGGATCGTCAAACCGCAGCAGATGCTGAATTGAGCCGCCTCATCGAATAGCTGCTGTTGAGCCGGCGACATTTTATCGCCTCCCAAATTCGATCCCCAGTGAAACGGGCAGCCGCCATTTCGAGCACGCAAGACCACAGGATCGAGTTTCTCATACTGATTTTCCAGATACTGTCTGGTCCAGCGGGGTGGATAGTTTGAAATTAACCTCGGTTTGCCGGAAGGCCGTGCTGGCAAGGAGAGGTAGGCAAAGAAGATTAGGTCAAGTCGTCCGGCCGCCTCAGCCATGGCATCCCGGAAATCTGCCTCATCGATACTCTGTGACAGTCTTTCAAGGAATGTCTCGAAAACAAGTGGCATGTGCCTCGTCATCGTCGCGCTCGATTCTTCCTCTTTCTGCACGCCTTCCGGCTGCGTCGTGTATGTCCCGACAAACGTGATTGAATTCGCGGGCGTCGCTGGGCTGACCGGGCTCCAGAATGCTGCCACACTTTCGATCTTCGTCGGTCATCCCAATCATGCTGGGCTCACCCGATGGGCGTCTGGCAGACGCCTCATGATCTCAACAGCTCAATCAGAGAATCTCCATGCATTAAATCATGACCGCCCCTGCACCGACCAAATCAGGAGAAATCATCCTGCGCTGACCAAAAGCCATCATTGACCCCAGCTTTTGCAGGAATTTGGGTCGGCATTAGCATAACAATTCGGATAGCCGCTCATCCCCCACCCGGGGCGCCGTGATCCGCAAAGAAGTGTTGCGATGCTTTCTTTTCTTTGATAGGCAAATCGTCTCAACAATATTAAAATGCCTTTCCTTGTGAACGGGGTGGCGTGTGAGTATCGTCCTTCTATATACCTGACGTGATAAAATTCACCGCAATGATTATGGCCCGCTGCAATGATGTAAAGGGCACGTCTAAGCTCAATCTGCATCGGAACGTGCAGATGACCTTTACCAGACCCTCGATCCCGCACGGGCCATAATGATACTGATTACGTGGGTCAAAAAGGGCGCCCTGCCGGCGGGGAGGTACACCCGCAGGGCGCGCCGCACAGAGGTCCTGGTCGTTGGGCAACAGGACAGCGGCGGCAGAACTGATTCGGTTACAAATCGTGACTGAAATAGCCCGGAGCATGCTCAAGATCAGATATCTGGAATTCAACAGTTTTGGGTCTGCTCGGCGCAGTAGCGCGCAGGGACATGCCTGCCTCCGGACTCGCTCCTTCGCGATCGCAAAATCATACGGCACCCTCGGCCTTCAGCGCGCGATAGGTGGTATCGACCGACTTTACCGTCGCGTCGACAATGATGTCGATCTCTTTTCGGGTAATGATCAGGGGGGGGGCATAACCGAGGATGTCGCCATGCGGCATGGCCCGTCCGATGACACCATTCTCAAACAGAGCAGCTGCAGTGCGCACCCCGACCTGAAGGTCGGGTTCGAATGGTATCCTTTGTTTTGGGTCCCGCATCATCTCTACGGCCGACAGGATACCCACTCCGCGAACTTCACCAACGATGGGATGTCCCGCCAGCTCGGCCTTCATCCGGTCTTGCCAATACGGTCCAACATCGCGGACATGCTCCAGAATATTTTTTTCTTTAAGCAGTCGAATATTGGCGAGCGCGGCTGCGGCACAAAGCGTGTGCCCCGAATATGTCCAGCCGTGGCCGAGTGCGCCGTGCTTCTCAGTTCCTTGTTCCAAAACCGACCAGACACGGTCGCCAATGATTGACCCGGAGATGGGGAGGTAGGCGGAACTCAAACCCTTTGCGATGGTCACGAAATCCGGACGCATGTTATACAGGTGGGAACCGAACTTCTCGCCGGTTCGCGCGAAGCCACAGACCACTTCATCCGCGATTAGAAGGATATCGTATTTGTCGAGCACCGCTTGAATGGACGTCCAGTACCCTTTGGGGGGCGGCACAATACCTCCTGTCCCAAGTACCGGCTCTCCGATAAAAGCTGCAACCGTTTCCGGTCCTTCGGCCAGGATCAAGGCTTCAAGCTCATCGGCACAGCGCCGGGAGAACGCTTCCTCGCTCTCCTCGACACGCGCCTGGCGGTAATAGTGCGGCGTGGTTGTATGGCGCACCAAATCCAGAGGCAGGTCGAAGAAATTGTGAAAGAAGGGAAGGCCAGTTAGGCTACCCGTGACCAATCCAGACCCGTGATAGCCGCGATTTCGCGAGATGATCTTTTTCTTTTCGGGCCGGCCAAGAATGTTATTATAGTACCAGACCAGCTTGATGTTGGTTTCGTTGGCATCGGAACCGGAGAGGCCGAAATAGACCCTTCGCATGTTCTGACCGAAATACTCGACCACGGCCTCTGCCAACAGGGCGACCGGCTCCGTACCTTGGCTGGCATAGACGTGCGCGAACGGCAATTCGTGTGCTTGCCTGGCAATGGCCTCGGCGATCTCCGTGCATCCATATCCCATGTTGACGCAGTAGAGTCCTCCGAAACCGTCGAGGCTCCTTCGGCCTTCGGTGTCCCAGATATAGACGCCTTCCGCACCGGCCATAATCCTATTTGGCGTTTCGCCTCGGCTGTGCTTGGCCAGATGCGTAGAAGGATGGAAGACGAAGCTTCTATCCTTCTCCCGGAGTTGCTCGGTTCCCAGATTGCTCAAGCGCATGTCCCTCTCCTCGCGATAAATTGGCGGAGGGCACTCGGCCAGCCACCTGTTTAGCAAATAGCATACCGGAAACGTCCCTTGAGTTTCTCGGGAATGCAGGTTATTCGCCGTGAAATTCGCGGGATCGGCCCGAATTGCCGTGAAAACTAAGGCGTCACCTTCGCCTTAGCCGAGGGTCGGGGGCGCGTCCTGCAAACACGAACAGCTTACGACGCGCATGCGCCCAGCATAGTGCCCGATTAGCGGGCGATATTGACGGATGAATAGCGCTCGGGACGCTGTTCCCGCCGGCCGCGCGAGGCACGATAGAGCGCCGGCGGCCATGTTCCGCCGAACTGCCGGTCATCCCTTACATTCTGACGGTCCGGATCGGTCTTGCCCTTCCCAAGGGTGGTAATGAGGTGATCAGGGGCAAAGCACATTCGCCTCGATCAGCAGGCAGCGGGTTCCGTGCCGCGGCACAGGCTCCAACCTGGTTGGCCAGCGCTGAGAGGCTGAGGTCGTGCCCTCGCGCATATTGATAGCTTTGGCGGTGCGGCGGCTGGTGCTCGGCAGACTTCTCGAAGGAGCATAGCCAGAAGGTTCGGCCCGGCAAAGACGCGCGGCGAGAGCTCCTTGCCATTGACATCTTGATTCGCAGCCGACCAGCGCCGCCAAGTTCTATCGTCAGCGTGTTGCCTTTCTTGCGATCGCAAATTCGTGGTTGCTGCGCAGGGCGAGCCGAGCTGCGGCTCGCAGGAGGGGGCGAGCCGACAGAATTGCGCGGCCTGAAAAGCTGCCTCCATCAATGCTGGCCGCTCGTGCAGTCTCGAAACGCTGGATCAAGCCTCAAACATCGAACAGCCGCTCCTTTTCCTCGCGAAACCAGCGCCCTCGCGCGACATGATCTTGTCTGACGATCCGACGCTTCGAGCGGGGCTCCTCTAATAGGTTGCACATGACCTGCAGCTTTCAGCCAAACTCAGCAAATCGGACGTCGTGCTCTTCTTATCATCGCTCGGCAAGCTCGGAACACGCTGGCGGACGTTGCTAAGGCTAGTCGCCGCCAGCGGATGGCGAGGATGTTTGGGCGGCTAAGTGCTTTTAGGTGGCGATTATAAGCCGAGATCGCGATAGGTGCTTTCGCCATAGCTCCTGGCGCCATCGCCACGCTGAGCGTTTGAAAGCCGATGAAATTCGCTCGGCCAATTGGCTAGCGCGTGCTTGATGGCCTTCATCTTGAACGGCACGTGCACAACACATTTGTCCCTGATGATAGGCGGACAGCTCACATCTTGTTGCCGCGAGCCGTTAAGGTTTGCTGCGATTATCGGCAGACCTAGATCAAGAGCCAATTCCATTTCCCAGCGCACGAAGCGAAAAAGGTTTTTCGTCTTCTCACCGATCAGGACAAGTACCTGGCTCGATCCATTCATTCTGTTGCGAAGATTGCGTTTAACATAATCTTCGTCCTGTGCTCGGCTCGTCATATTGTCCAGATCGTGAGCGTTCGCGAATTCAAAACTCACATTCTCGCTGGCGTTCCACCCTTTCATAAAGCGGTATGCCCAAGCGTCTTCATCGCCGTCAAATATTACATAGGTCGGATCGCTGTATGCCATTGTTGTCTCTTAGTTGTTTTGACGAGCAACCCACTGGGTGTGCTCCCGTGAGAAAGCCAGTTCGGCTTCGTTCACCGCGGCGGAGAATGCCTCATCCGAGTTGGCGTCCGTAATAAGGTCGGCAGTCAAGCCGATCTCGTGAGCTGTCAACGTGTAAGCCGATGCCAATTCGTTAAATTTCTTGATCTGGGTCCACCCAATAAGGGAGGCGGCGATGACAATTAGCGGCTCGGTCGGCCAGCCTGGCATCGCGGGGTCAGCGATGCGTACTACGATGAACGAGAATCCCAGAGCGTATGCAAAAATACCAAGGCCCATCCAGACTTTCGCGGACCTCTTGTTCGAGCGCGCCTTCTTCTCGTACCACTTCCGTTGGTCGCAGATTCGTCTCTGCAGATATAGGTCTTTTCTTTCTTTTAGCGGGGAGTCCCTTATCGACATCATCTGGTCGGTTGTTTGGGGGGATGCTGAATCGGTGCCGCTCAACGCGCTACCAAGGTGACGATTGCTATCAAGGATACCTTCCATGAGCTTTCGAAAATCAGCTCTGGCGTCAGCGGCGCGCGCGTCATCGAACGGCTGTGCTCGCATCGCGAAGCGCCAAGTCAATGTCTTCACCGACTCTGCCAGAGCTCGAGCCTGATACCAGACCTGCTCGGGCTTTGTGACCGACCGGAAAATGAGGACTCCCATTGAGCAAAGAAATACCGCAGCATAGACACCGAAATAGGCTTTTGATGGCGACAAGTCCAAAGAGAGCACCGACGCTAAAAAAAGAAGAACGTACTCTGCCCGGATCAGGCGCAGAAACGTCGCCTGCTGCTCGTTGGATGCCACGTCGGCGCTATTATAGAGTCCAGGATATTTCATTTTTGAAGCACACCAGTCTATTTTGTGGCGGTAAATTTTTTAAGCCAGGATTTGGCAAACGTGAGGTTAGCAGTCGAGCTTACAGAGCCTATTCTTGAGCGAGGCGCGGTCCCTCTGTTCATAAACAGGAATGCAGGTCCTGTCCCATCAATGTAAGGGTATAGGCCCAAAAATTCTTGCCCGGAGAATGTTTCCGAAGAATTTTTTGCCACGGGCAGAACCGCTACCGCGGTCCGAAACCCATCGAAAAAGCCAAGCTCCCAAGGCATCCATCTGGATCCTGGAGAATTGTTTGAATGCACATAGATTAGCGTCTTTGACTGCCTCATACGGGTCCGCAGCAACTCGGCGGTGGCCGAGGAGACTTTTGTGCGGTCCAGTTGTGAATCTTCGACCCAATCTACGTAAGCAGTGAACCCAAGCTCCTCGAAAATTCGCTTCACACCGAGAACGATCTCTGCGTCCTTGAAAGAATGTGACAGAAAAACGTCGAATGACGATCTGGCTGTAGCTGCGGCCGTCTCTTCCTTTAGAACGATCGATGCGGCTCTATGTCCTCGACTGGCATTCGCAACTCTTTTCAGCTCTGCCTCGGTCAGTAGCACTATTCAAATCCCCCCATGATCTGTTCGCAATCTATGAACTTGACGCCCATTCGATTAAGCGACCCTTGTCTTGTGAAAACTGGCACCATGCTCTCCAGCCGGTAGCGCAACCTCCACCTTCTCAAAGACCACGTCGGGTGGCAGGAGTGACCGGCCTTGTCACCCACCTACGCGATCCCGGCACAGCCATGCTCCTCGCTTAGAAGGCTGCGGAGACCAGCAATGTCAAACAGGACAGACGATCTCCTAATCTCGAACAGCAACGAACTTAGGACGTAAAAACGCGATCTCCGAATGTCCGCAGGCGTCGAGGGCCGGGTTGGTCGCCAAGGCCGAGCGGGCCAGCTTGCACTCCCGCTACCCGTCGGCTTGCCAAACCCTCGCTGTAGATTTCGCCCCCTACACGGATGCGCTGACCGCGACTAAGCTCAATCGCCACTGATCGCCAATCCAGGGCGAAAGTTCCCCCCTTGAAGTAGCGGTAGAGGCATTTTTCGGCACTTCGCATCTTAGATATGGACGCCTCCTCAACCAGGCACGATCCGGTTTGGCTTCTCGCCGTAACCGTGCTGGGCAAGTGCGTCCGATGGCTGCTTCGATCCTCTCCTGGAATAGATCGGTTCCAGATTGCTCAAGCGCATCGTCCTTGCTCGCGATCAACTGGCGGATAGCGCTCGGCCACCTTTTTCCAGCAATTAGTATACCGCAAATGTCCCTTGAGTTTCGTCGGAATGGGTGCCTTTTGCCGACGAATCTACGGGATCCGTGCCAAACGCCGTTGAAACTTAGCTTTTGGGTTACCGTTGCCTCAGGGCGGACAAAGGTATCGGTGAATTGGACTTCACTGGTTTCGTGACGACAAGGCTATAGTATTGATCAATCCCCAAGCCTGCCTGCAGCAGTCCCTCCATGAAATCCTGATAGGCGGCCATAGAACGAGATGCGACCCGCATCAGATAATCCACGCGCCCCCCAATTGCCCAGCAGTCCAGGATTTCCGGAATGTCTTGGATAGCAGTTTCGAAGTGTCGTTGGTCCTCAAGACGATGACGATCCAGCACGACCTCCACCATCACAAAGATCATGCCGCCGATGAGGGCAGGACTCAGCCGCGCATAAAATCCCTCAATAATCCCCGCGGCCTTGAGTGCTCGGAGCCGCTCCGAACAGGCGGACGCCGAAAGATGAACTCGTTTTGCAAGCTCACTTTTTGAAATCCGACCGTCTGCCTGAATTTCGGAGAGGATCCGCAGGTCCCAACTGTCGAGTTGCACGGGATCGGGTTTCGACTTCATAACCTATGCTCTCAGCGATGACATCGCGTTGTGTGCCGATCAATTCTATCATCAATTGAAACGAGCGAATGTAGCAGTGGAAGGCATCCGTTCCAGGCCCGAGATGTGCCAGAATGGGGTACGAAAATCAGCTGAGGGTGAGCGATCCGCTGAGAAAAGCTGCAGAAGTAATTTGGCTATCGCCCCAACGCCCAACGGGGCAATGGTGCAGCTGGAGAGAATAGTCGGCGGCGGCGGAGACCATGATAAATAGATAACCGATTTTCTTGAATCTCGCTGCCGTACTTGATAGACGCGCGACTGCATTCGACCCTCGATCGCATGGACGGCATACTCAATGCAGTATTCACTCGCACATTCAACTATTAGGGTGAATTGAAGGCCTTGCTTGGCCGGCTCGCCGAGGCGCAGGGCACCGCAAATGCCGCTCGTCTTATGGCTTGCCCGATAATTTGGCGCTCGGGTCTGGCCGAAATCGCCCAACCGGAAAGACTCAAACACCGATGTTGCGTGCGATGCTGTCGGCTGCCATACGCTTACGCCACTCAAGAGGCCCGGAATTGTGAATGGAGTTTCCCTCAACATCGACAGCCATGACGACGGGCATGTCCTGCACATCGAATTCATAGATGGCTTCCATGCCCAGGTCTTCAAAGGCGACAATCCGCGCCGCCTTAATCGACTTTGAAATCAGGTACGCAGCGCCACCCACTGCAGCAAGGTATGGCGTTCTGTGTCTTACAATCGACGCGATGGCCGCCGGTCCCCTCTCCGCTTTGCCCACCATCGCGAAAAGGCCGGTTTCGGCGAGCACCTTGTCCGTAAAATCGTCCAAGCGGCTGGAGGTTGTTGGACCGGCGGGTCCAACGACTTCATTCCTCACTGCCCGGACGGGACCGACGTAGTAGATCACGCGGCCCCTCAGATCGACTGGGAGCGGCTTGCCGGCATCAATCAGTTCGACCATTCGTTTGTGGGCAGCGTCACGGCCCGTCAGCATCTTTCCAGAAAGCAGGAGCGTTTCACCGCAGCGCCACGATGCCGTCTCTTCCTTCGTAAGCGTATCTAAATTGACCCGCCGGACGCCGGCTGGGTTCAATTCGTCGGCTCCGATGTCGGGCCATTCGCGCAAATCGGGCGGCTGGAGGCTGATGGGTCCAGAGCCGTCCAAAGTAAACTTCAGGTGCCGGTTGGCGGCGCATTGCGGGATGAGCGCCACAGGCTTGGACGCTGCATGAGTAGGATAGGTCGCAACCTTGACGTCAACGACTGTCGTCAGACCACCAAGGCCTTGGGCGCCGATACCAAGCGCGTTGATCCGCTCATAAAGCTCAATCCGCAGCCCCTCTTCTGCGCTTGACGCCCCCCTTGCGATCAGTTCCGCCATATCTATGGGCTCGTTCATGGCCTCCTTGGCCAGCAGCATCGCCTTTTCAGCGCTACCACCGATGCCGACAGAGATCAGTCCAGGTGGACACCACCCGCTGCCAAGGGTCGAAACGGTATTGACCACCCAGTCGGAAACGGAGGCGGTGGGATTGAGGGTGGTAAAACGTGCCTTGTTCTCCGACCCGCCGCCTTTCGCGGCGATGGTGATCTCAATCTGGTTACCTTGCACCAGGTCGACATGGACAACTGCCGGTGTGTTGTCGCGGGTGTTGACCCGTCTAGCGAGGGGATCCGCAACGATCGATGCCCGAAGGGGATTGTCCGGATCGAGATAGGCTTGACGTACGCCCTCATTCACAAGATCCGCGAAACTGGCTGTTGACTTAATGCGGGCATCCATGCCGACCTTTGCGAAGACAACCACAAGTCCGGTGTCCTGACAAATCGGGCGCCGCCCAAAGGCCGCCATGCGGGAGTTCAGCAGAATCTGACCTATGGCATTCTTCGCCGACGGGCTCTGTTCTCGCGTGTATGCGTGAGAAAGAGACCGGATATAATCTGGAGGATGATAGTACGAGATGTACTGAAGGGCGTCGGCGACGCTCCTTGTGATGTCGCTACCGGCCATGGTCCGTGTTCTGTTTCCCACCGGATTTTATCCAAATGAACCGAGGCCATTGACCATTTTCAGAATCTGGAAGCTTCGCACCCCCTGCTCGCCGCCTTCATATCCATAGCCGCTTTGTTTGACTCCTCCATAAGGGGCATCAGCGGAAACCCCTTTCAGGTAATTCACACTAACAGCGCCCGCAGAAAGACCGCCCACAAGCCTCTGTTGCGTATCGGCCGCGCCAGTAAACAAGTAGGCGGCCAGACCGTACTCCGTGGCGTTGGCTTCATCGATCGCCTCTTCGATCGTATCGAAAGGAGCCACGGTGAGAATTGGTCCGAACGGCTCTTCATGAAGCACTCTCGCTTCCTTCGGTACGCCAGTCAGGAT